>JAXJRB010000198.1:0-4218 GCA_036310845.1 Lachnospiraceae bacterium
AAAGTATACCCACTGGCGAAGCCAAAGATATATGTTAAGTTGTTCTAGAAATGAATGTTATTATGAGGAGCCGTATGCGGGAAAGCCGCACGTACGGTTCTGCGAGGGGCTAGTGTCGTGAGGCATTAGTCTACTCGACTGGGGTATTATATTCATTATGGAAGTAATGAATTATATATTGGGAGAGAAGATATTTTTTGAAAGAACTATAAAGAGAAAATGGGCAGGAATAATTGGATTTCTTGTATATATGTGCATTGTTGCAAGTATGCACATATCACAAAAGGAAGATTCAGCTCTCATCATGTATGGACTTGCTATGGTGACAGCATATATTATGGTTTATAGAAAAATAATAGAGGATTTTGTGCACATATTGATACTGTTTATAGAGGTGTCTTGCATAGAAGGAATTACAGAGAAGGTAATTGGGGCTATTTTGCAAAGCACAGGATGTTTTAACATAACAAAAGAAAGTCTGCTTTTGATTAGCGGTGTTGTAATTATAATTCTATTTCTTATAGTATATATTTTTTGCAAGCGAAAAAAAATTTCTGAGACAAAAATCAGAATCGAATATATATGGATTCCTGTATTGAGCATGATAATAAATATATTGTTAATGGCAGCAGGATTAGAAGTTGCGAAAGAATATGTTAGTAATCAAAGAGTACAATATGTTATGAGTATTCTAAATACAAGTTCCTATATTTCAGTAGGATTAATTGTTCTTTTTATTACATATATAAAAAATACCAATAAAAAATTACAGCAATTGCTCATGGTAGAAAAACAATTAAAGGAAGCACAGAAACAGTATTATAATACTTTACTTCAAAGAGAAGAAGAAACTCGAAAAAATAGACATGACTGGAATAATCATTTGATATGTATGGCAGAACTAGCGCAGAACGAGAATGCGGATAATACCAAGCAATATATTGAAGCGTTGATAAAGCAAAGTGTTTACTTAAAAGAAAAACAGTATGATGTTGGGAATGATGTGTTAAATGCAATATTGTGTCGTCATTTATCAGAACTAGATGATGACATATCAGTAAAAATAGTGGGGAAATGTAAAAATGACATAAATATAGATGATGTTGATTTATGTGTTATTGTATCCAACTTGGTTCAAAATGCTGTAGAATATTTAAAGCATAGTAGTATGGAATCAAAGGAATTATTGCTTTCTATAGAAGAAGGAAGTGTATACAAAAGAATATCTGTTGTGAACAGTGTAGACAAGAATGTGTCTGAACGTACCCTAAAAACAACTACAAAATTAGATAAGAGAAATCATGGAATTGGACTTCGAAATGTACGAGAAACAATAGAACGAAATGGTGGAAAATTGGAAATCAATATACGTAAAGGTATGTTCAGAGCGGATGTTATATGGAATTAGAAAAGATAGGTGATGAAGAAGAGACTGGCAGAATTGCTGGTCTCTTTTGCCGTTTAAGGAGTTAAGTGACCGTTCAAGGAGTTATGATTGCAAGAGAGTATTTTGCATGATAATTTCAAGATACTATATGTAGCAGATAATATCGCTACTGAAGTGATAAATAGAAATGGATTATGTGAATAGTGTAGAACACATTTTTATATAGGAGCAAAAATTTGTGATTAAGATAAATAATATTAAGAAAGTGTATGGCAGTAAGACAATAATAAAGAATTGGCAATGCAATTTGGAAAATGGAAAGATATATGGCTTGATAGGGCGTAATGGCATAGGTAAGACCACTCTTATGAAGTGTATTTGTGGATTGTGTGAAGCAGATGAAAGTGAAATATATACAGAGAACGGTAACGTTTCGAAGTTGGATTACCTGACCAGAAATATTTATTATATTTCGGATGAACCGGTCTATTATAATGATTTGACATTATATGAGCATTTGTGGATTGTGTGTAAAGCAGAAGGGTATAAGAAAGATATTGCGGCTGAAAAGATTCAGGATTTGGTATCAAAATATAAGATGAGTGAGTATTTACATTTTTATCCTCCGGCAATGTCAAAAGGAACATTGCAAAGGATGATGCTTATGATTGGTTTTTTGAAAAACACACAGAACTTATTATTAGATGAGCCTTTTAACGGTCTTGATCCTATTCAATTAAAACAATCACTAGATTATTGTAAAAGTAATAAAGTAAATAAGTGTATCCTTATTTCAAGCCATGATATTGAATCGTTAAAAGAAGTATGTGATGCTTATTTGATTTTTGCAAAGGATGGAATCATAGAAATTGATGAAGAGATAGATAGAGAACGTGTAAATGCAATGATAGGAGATAGCTATGATTAGAATATATCCTATTTTGGTGCGTGAAAGATTTAGACGTTTTATAAAGAGCATTAAGCAGCGTCCGCTAATTTCGATAAGCTTATTAATTTCTATCATCGTTATCATAAAGGATTTGTTTACAGAAGCTTATGATGTTAGCGTTATTTTGAATAATCAGATAGTTGTATTATTTGTAATGATTTACTTGGTTGCAAAAATCATTAATCCAACACAGGGAATGACGATAGATTATCAGCTGTTGCAATTAAAATTAATATCCTTTAGTGGTTATAAATTCTTAATTGGTCTTAAGTTAGTAGGAGCAAGTTTGCTATTTTTGATATTTTGTATTCATTCATATACGGAAATGGTAATCATTGTTTGCGCACTCAATGCTACAACGAATATTTGGATTTTTTTAAGAAATCGGTGGAATAGAAGAAGCTATGACCTTTTTGTTGCAATTATTGTTATTGTTGGAATTCGGTATCAAATATTATCTGTTTCCTTGCTGAGTATGATAGGTGCAGTTATCGTTTTTTGCGCTATACGCAAAGTAAATTATGAATCGATTCTTTCGCTGTATAAGGTTGTTTATCAAATAGGACAACAAAGATTTCTGGGAATTTCATATAGTGAAAACGAGAGTCGGGATATTCAGGTAAATGCTGAGAAACTTGTAGGAACGGCAAAAGAAAGAAACTCTGATTGGTGTGAAAAATTATATGATAAAGATAGAAGCTTTATGTTTTATAAGGAATTCATGCGACTAAGGGCAAATTTGGAAAAATATATTGCATACTTTATCATTAACTTACTCGTAGGGATGTGTAAATTTTACTTACCAAAAGAGTACATTATGATTATATTTGCAATATTAGGAGTAATAGCAATAAATTTTGACATTCAGATGAATCAACAAGAAGCAAAGATATTATTGAGAGGATATATAAAGCACTATAGTGTTTGGGATATCATAAAAAATAAGATTCTCATTTATGCGATGGCAAATAGCATATTAATGTGTCCGGTAGTTTTTTGGGGATGGAAATTTTTAGGTTTATCTGTGATTTTTGCTTTTCTTGTTGCATGGATAATTTTATATAAGTGTTTTGCACATAAATAAATTATCGCAATAGGTTAAAAAGATAAGGAATTAATCTTATAGAAATATATTTGGTGTACCGTGGAAAGAGCCTTGAGCTGAAGGATTTATCCACGGTTTAGTAGTTGTATTTGCCAAAAGAGAATAAAAAAAGACGAGGGAGGAAAAGTATGTCACTTATTTTAGAAGCAACAGAACTAAAAAAATATTATGGTAGTGGAAGTAATCTTGTTAAGGCGGTGGATGATATATCATTTTCCGTTGAGAAGGGAGAGTTTGTTGCGATAGTAGGAAAATCGGGTTCAGGAAAAAGCACCTTATTAAATCTCATAGGGGGACTCGATTCGGCTGATTCGGGAAGTGTAATGATACAAGGAAAGGAACTTTTTGATCTTTCGGAAGAAGAACGAACGGTGTTTAGAAGAAGAAATATTGGATTTGTCTTTCAGAATTATAATTTATTACCTACGGCAACGGTATATAAAAATATTATATTACCAATACAATTAGATCATAAAAAAGTAGATAAAACATATCTGGATGAAGTAATAGAGAAGCTGGAGTTAACAGAGAAGCTACGGTTGAAGCCGAATCAGTTATCTGGTGGACAGCAACAGAGAGTTGCCATTGCGCGTGCACTTGCTGCAAAGCCGGCTATGATATTGGCAGATGAACCAACCGGTAATTTGGATTCTGAAACAAGTGGTAATGTTATGCAGCTTCTACAAAAGACCATCAAGGATTTAGGACAGACCATGATTATGATTACGCATAATGATGAGATTGCCGCTATGGCGAATCGAATATTACATATAAAGG
>JAXJRB010000199.1:0-44729 GCA_036310845.1 Lachnospiraceae bacterium
ATTCACACAAGCAACCGTAAAATTAATTATCTTTTTTTGTTCACTCATACACATCCCCCTATCACACAAACATTTCATTTAAATATGCCTGCTTAATATTTTTTAGTTTTTCCAACTTACGCTGATGAAGGGTGATAAGGTTGTTGAGGTTAGCAAAATATCTCGCTATATACTCCTGTTCTTTCAAATCAGTCGGAATTATAATATCGACTGCAGCTAGTGATTTTTGACTAACCCCCTTTGCAGTTCCTCCACTTGAAAGAGCTGTCAAATCTTCAAAAACCTTTGGCGTTCTCAAAACTGTTGCAAGAAAGTTTTCTGTAATATAATCATCTTTTACATTAAAAGCAATCGTTCGTTGACTGAGTATATATTGCCTATTATCAGGCACTTGAGCGACATTTCCCATAGGTGCTTCTGTTGTAAATAAAACCTGCCCCTTATGTAATTCATTACCAGTCATCCACTTATCATACAGTTCCTGATTTCCATAATGAACGTCTTGCGTAAAATCAATATATCCATCTTTTACATTAAGAGCCGACAGAGCCAAATAACCACTTTCACTCCAATCCATTCCTAATTTTTTGGGAGTTCTTCCTCTAAAATCTGTAATCTTTTGTATACAACCTAATAACTTACGCTGTTCCCAATCGTCAGTAAATCCTTTAAATCTTCTCTTTGGTTTTTTTTCATCTTCTTGCGGAAACATTTCTGACAAATATGATTTTTTTATATTTTTAAGCTTCTCAAGCTTACGCTGATGAAGGGTGATAAGGTAATCAAGCTTTGAAAAGTATGCAGAAATTTTATCCTGCTCCGCTCTTTCTGGGAAAGCAATATCCAACCCTTTTATCTCTTCATTGTGAACATGAACTACCGATTTTCCCTGTGCTTTTTTTGCTAGTTCTTTCCGTGGCCCACCATTAGATATTGACAGTGCCAAAAAGGTAGAATTAATGTCTTTATTTGGTGTAACCACATTCAGGTCTCCACCTAACAAAATGCCAGCATTTTCAACGGTTGCAGCTCTTGCAATATCCTCCGCTGTTTCCCCTGAAGCAGGTACAATTACTTCGCCTCCCTTGCTATAAACGGAACCTTCTTTAGGTATTACAAACGTATCCACTTCTTTAATTGTAGTCTCATATTTCGTATATAACCTACCATACAAGATTATAGGTGTCCCAGTACCACACAAGTCCCCTTTAGAATAACCATTTCCTTTACTAAATTCGGCAACCTCGGACAACTTACGCTGTTCCCAATCATCAGTAAATCCCTCAAATCTTCTCTTTGGTATCTTCCCTTTTATTCTTTCCATTATATCACCACCAATTCTTGCTGCATTCTTGAAAAACTCTTCATCAAATCTTCAATTTCACTATCAATACTTTCCAATGTTTGGCTATATCTATTATGTAACATTTTTAATATATCTAGTTCGTTCTTCAATTTATTCTTTGCCAACTCAGCAATATCTTCTACAAAAGTACCAAACCACTTCTCATACATTAATTTATCAATTTCTGCTTCTGTTAATATCTCTATTCTTTCCTCAACAGCTTTTATCAGTTCCATTTCATCTTCTCTTATTTTCTTTACCAAAGATGTTTTCTCGGTCATTAATAAATCTACTTTTTTTAGTACTTCATATATTTTCCCTTGTTTGTCACATAACCTTAATTCCGCTTTTATATATTTACTCTCAAATATAGGCTGTGCATCGCCATCGTCATTCTTCTTAAGCATTTCGAATAATACATCATTTTCTATTGTATCTTCTTCCATTGCAGACTCTGCTAATTGCACAAGTTCATCTTCAATCATTTGAAATCTTCTTTTTTCTTCATCAATAGCAAGAACGATATCTCCATATAAAAGTTTTTTAACAATATCATTAGATACTATTACGCCATTCCAGCCATCTTGTTCTTCCCGCTTATTTTTACCACTTCCCTTGGTAATCATTCTTGGCTCTCGCATTCTAGCAACCGTATAAAAATCAGCACTTACAATCATCTCTGTGTCATGATTCAAGGCTTTGTTCCATATATCGGCCACTATCTGATAACCATCATATTCATCAATAAATTCATATTCTTTTAATATATTGAGCATTTCTGAATACATTCCATTTTTCAATTTCCCTATATTCTCAATTTCATCCAGATTACAAATTAGTGACATATACTTATCCGCGAATGCATTTGCCATATTTTTTACGGATTTCACAACCGAAACAACCTTATCACTCAGTAAAATCTCTCGTTCAACAGATTCCAAATCCGCATTTATTTCAACATATCCAGGCCTTATTATTTTTGTATGCTTATCAAGCGTAGCTTTACTTAATGAGTTGAGTGCAACTAAGTCGGCAATATTTTCTTGTGGAATACCACCATATAAATGCGCCTCAACATCATGGGGAATATCTTGCGAAATGCCTTCAACGTATCTTGGAATATTTAAGTTATAGTCATTTTTTATGATGTCCTCTCTTGTAGCAGCATAACTATATCCTTCTACAACATTTCTTTCACTATATGTATGAATTATTTTGGCAATGTCTTTTTCCTCAAGAACATTTTGCTTACCTACTTTGATATAATTATTTGACGCATCGATAATAAGTACCGGTTCATCATTCTTTCTATTCTTCTTGAGCACCATGACAATAACCGGTATTCCTGTGTTTGTAAATAAATTATTAGGTAATCCAATAATTGTATCTATTCTATTTTTATCAATTAATTTCTTTCTAATTTCCCCTTCTGTACCGCCTCTGAACAAAACCCCATGCGGAAGCACAATCGACATTACTCCATTGGTTTCAAGATGATAAAGTCCATGAAGCAAAAAGGCATAATCCCCCTTAGAATCCGGTGGTAAGCATCCATATGCTTCAAAACGTGGATCACTTACCCTCAGGCCTGCTTTATTCCATTTCGATAATGAATATGGTGGATTCATTACAACTGCATCAAATTGTACTGCTTTATCCGGATTCTGAGGATCTTCCGGCCAGTCAGCAGCCAAAGTATCTCCATTCTTTATAGTCATTTTGTCCGGTTTTACACCATGCAGCAATAAATTCATTCGGGTTAAATTGTATGTTGCTGTGTTCTTTTCCTGCCCATAATATTCAAGTTCTCTTTGCTTATCTGCGCTCAAATGTTTCTTAACAGTTAAAAGCAATGAACCAGAACCTACACATGGGTCATAAATAGATGTAATTTCTTTTTTTTGTGCAACTGTTTGTGCTAAAATTTCGCTTACTTGCCTAGGAGTATAGAATTCTCCTGCTTTTTTTCCTGACTCCATTGCAAATTGACCAATTAAATATTCATATGCATCACCTAGCACATCATTTTTCTGTAATGCAACCATATCTAAATCAGCAAACAATAAAATAAGAGCTTTAATATTATTACTTCTGTCATTTAGACTGCTACCTAAAGCTGTATCCGTCAAATCCATATTACTGTTTGCAAATAATCCTTTAAAATCGCTAGTTCCTTCTGAAACTGCAATCGTACGCTCGAAATGATTTAAGGAATCAGTAACCTTTTGCAACTCAAATTTACCTTCTTCAATATCCATAATCCAAGATTGGTAGAGATACTCTGGTGAAACATAATAATCCAATATACCTTGTATCATTTTTTCAATTTGCTCACCATATTTTTCCTTTGCATCTTTATAAGCTTCAACTAATTCTCTTTCAGATACACCTTCAAGTCCAGCATTATACTTAAAAATTTCCAAAGTTCTATCACTTAAAAATTTATAAAACATTAGCCCTAACATATAGTCCTTATATCTGCTTGCATCCATAGATCCTCTTAGTTCATTTGCTCCATCCCATAAACGTCTCTTAATGTCCTCAATTGATACCATAACTTATACTCCTTAATTAATATTTTGTTCTTCACCCACAATGTCCTAACTTTAACTTTGTTCTCTCCCAATCTCTTTCAAGTCCTCTATCGCCACCTCCGGAGCCATAGTATGGAACATCATATAGTTTCGCTTCATTGTTTCCACTGGTGCCTGCTTAAATATCTTTGCACTATCTTCCTTTGTGTAATAGTGCCAATAACGATACAGATACCCTATCCAATACAGAATGTCCTTGGCATAAACTTCTCCATTTTCCTCTAGTTTATTACCTGCTGACTCGACAACTTCTTCCAGCAAATATTCCTCACCAGCCCACTGCATGCGGTTATATGTGGAATCTAATGCCTTGGCTGTTTCAGAAGTCATAAAAGTCTTTATAAAACTGGCACTAGGTATTTTTTTATCAGCAGATAGTTCAAATAGTCTGCCCTGAATATCACATAATTTTAATTGTAATTCATTCATGTTATGTCTCCTGCCAATGCTTCATCCAACAATTCATCAAAAAACATACCCTCTCGACGATACTTTTTACAGACTTCACCAGCAAGTGAAACACCCCTTGCTCGGTTCTCTTCTGCAATTTCCTTCATAAAAAGTCTCTCCAAATAAGAAATTGACAATTCACATTCTATGCGCACTGCATCACAACCCTTTTGTGTAACGGCAACATACTGTTTTCCAAGCTCCAAAGCAGACAGACTGTTCACTAATGCCTTATCTGTAATATTTCCAATAAAAAAATTGTCAATCACATAAAACATCCTATCATCAGCAATACTGCCAATGACAACATCTTTATCCTTCGCCATATCATGATATTTATTATAAAACGAAGTACCTTTTACTTTTTCCATTCTTCCTCTGTGAAACGCAACTATCATTGCCCAGTCCAAGTCTGCTTGTACATCAAGCACCGAAAGTTCATCCAAACATATAGAAACAATATAAAATTTCGATTTCTCATAGTCACATATAAGAGTTAGTGCCTGGCTTGGCTCTGTTCCCATGTAAAAACCTTCTCCAAAATCACACTGTTTGCGGCTTTTGGGTTTTATACTACCTTCAATCCCGGATTTTGAACCATGATACAATATGGCTCTTCCCTCTTCTAATTCCAAACTCTTCGATACAGCCTTTATCTTTTCTAACAGGATGTCATATACAGGAACCTTATATTCTTTGCACAGTTCATACATCTTAGACTGCGCAAGTTTATTTGGTATAGCCCTACCATTCTCCCAGCGATTTACCGTTGCAAAGGTAACGTTTATACGTTCTGCAAACTCTGTCTGACTCATATTCATATGAGTACGAATCCCTTTTATTAATTCCTGCATCATATCACCTCACCATATAACATTCTATCTAATTAAAATTATATAAAATGTCATATACAACGTCAATGATATCTTATATATATAAAAAACCCCTTACCATCCCATCATATGAGATAGTAAGAGGATTCTTTTTTCGTAACACTATTTATAGAAATCTCACCAATTCTTCCACTTCTTTTCTCTTTGGCACTGCCGGTTCTTCGTCCGGATAACCTACCGCAATTAATGCTGCAACCTTTCTACCTTCTTCCAGTTCAATCAATTCTGCAACCTTGCCCTCATCGAAGATTCCCATGATAACGGAACCTACACCCTTTTCATGTGCTGCAAGACAGAAAGTCTGTGTCGCAATTCCTGCATCAAAAACTTCCCAACGGTCTTCCTTACTTGTGGAATAAGAGCCATCCTTCTCAAAACCGCTTCTGCCATGAATCATAGTTACCACAACGAGCGCTGCCGCCTTCTCAATAGTTCCCGTGTTGTAAGCAAAGCCTAATACCGCATCATTTGCAATCTTGGATTTCAACTCAGAATTTTCAACAACAACATATCTTGTTACCTGTGTGTTCTTCCATGACGGTGCAAAAGATGCAGCCTTGATAATATCCCCCATGACATCATGACTGATTGCATCCTTCTTGAAGTTTCTTACACTTCTTCTCGTTTCGATACATTTTAAAGCTTCCATCAAAAATTTCCTCCTTTGTTATATTATATAGTTTTAGTATAACCCATTTATTTCAAAAATCCGTTAACAATCTGTTCCTCTGCCTCTTCCTCAGTTAATCCTAAAGTCATCAGCTTAATCAACTGTTCTCCTGCAATCTTACCAATTGCAGCTTCGTGAATCAGACTTGCATCTACATGATTTGCTGTTACAACAGGTATCGCTTTTACCTTTGCCTGATCCATAATAATAGCATCACATTCGGAATGCCCTGCACACTGATTATTTCCTGTCATCTCAGAATAGAATATCTGAACAGACTCACCCTTTGCTACTGATCTGGAAGATACCGTTGCACTAGATCCTTCTCCATTCATGTCAATGTAGAATTTTGTTTCTGCGGTCTGTGTTCCATGAGTCATAATCTTTTCCTTAGTAACAAGACTTGCGCCTGCTGCCAAGGTTGCTCTTGTCTCACGCACGGTAGAATCCACACCTTTTATCTGTACAGACTCCATCTCCATATAACTATTCTCATCCATTTCAATAATTGTCTGCGGATTTAAGATTCGATGTCCTTTGCCATCACCCTCACCATAGTGTTTTTCCACATAACGAACCTTTGAATTCTTACCAATATAGAAAGAATGAATACCATCATGCTGACTGTCCTGTTCTCCACAGTTGTGAATGCCACAGCCTGCAATAATCGTCACATCACAATCATCCCCAATGTGAAAATCGTTATATACAACTTCCTTTAAACCTGCTTTCGCTAAAATCACAGGAATATGAAGGCTTTCCTTCTTAGTTCCTGGTTTAATAATAATATCAATACCATTCTTATCCGTTTTGGTAACAATATCAATATTCTCTGTTGTTCTTCTTCCGGCACTTTCTCCGTCAGAACGTATATTGTAAGCTCCCTCAGGCACCTCATGCAAATCAGCTACCTGAAGCAATAAATTCTTTTGAATCTCATCCATGGATACAACCTCCTGACTTGTGTCTGCAATTCATACTGCCATTTAACAGCTCTGGAAGAATATCTTCCTTGTTGCCCACCTTACTAACCGAACCATTTGCAATGACAATAATTTTATCTGCAATGTCCAAGATTCTCTCCTGATGGGAAATAATTACAATCGAACCATTTGTTTTTTCATGCATCTGCTCAAATACCTGAATCAGATTATTGAAGCTCCACAAATCAATTCCTGCCTCCGGCTCGTCAAAAACAGACAACTTCGTGCCCCTTGCCATAACAGTTGCTATCTCAATACGCTTTAATTCTCCTCCGGAAAGACTTCCATTTACCTCACGGTTGATGTATTCACGTGCACAAAGTCCCACCTCTGACAGGTACTGGCAGGCATCTTCAATACTTACATTTTTTCCAGATGCCAATCGAATCAAATCCAACACTGTGATTCCCTTAAATCTTACCGGCTGCTGAAAAGCAAAGCTAATTCCCAATTTCGCACGTTCTGTAATCGACATATTGGTAATATCCTCACCATCCATCAGAATTTGTCCTTCTGTTGGTTTAATAATTCCTGCTATCATTTTTGCCAAAGTCGATTTTCCGCCTCCATTTGGCCCTGTGATGGCTGTAAATCTATCCTCTATCTTTACATTAATATGATTAAGTATCTCTTTTTTGTTTCCATCATCCACATGATAAGAAACATTTTTTAGTTCTAACATGCAATAAAACCTCCATCGCATTTCTCTTTCTTTCATCCTACTTCACTGCTATGATTATACTCAATTTTGGGAATAATTGCATTAATATTTTCCAAATAACGTAAAATATTTTCCATTTGTTTCTTCTCCTAAATCTTAACGCGGAAGCAAATCTCCTGATATCCTTCATATTCCTGCAATTCCAAAGTAATATTCCCTCCATATTGTTGCGCAATTTGCTTTGCCTGATACAATCCAAGCCCATGCCCTTCCTTATTCTTCTTCGTCGTAAATCCTTTTTCAAAGAAAAGAGAAATCTCGCCCATGGTAAGGTCTTTCACTTTATTTTTAATAGCAAAAATCAATTTATCTTCCGTGGCATCCAGTACCATATCCACATCATGAAATTCTTTTGTGCAGGCTTCAAATGCATTATCCACAAGAGTCCCAATAATTTCCACAAGTGAATGTTCTGAAACCGAAGATATAATATGCTGATTTAACACCTGTATATCTACCTCAATGTAAGGAGGTGCACTGATAATCTTACTGTATAGAAAGCCTGCCAGTATCTTATCAGAAATGCGAAGAAGAGCCGGATTACTTCTTCCCTTTATCTCATAAATTTCTTTTGCATATGCAGACTGCGCCTTTACCAGCTCATCATAATTATCAATCACTACGTGCATATTCAAAATCGCATTCATGTGATTATCAAATTCATGCTGTTTAGCCCGTATATCCTTCGTCAACTCTTCCAAAGGTTTTATATAATGCTTATATATCTTCAGCTCCCGCTCTTGATGCGCATAGAAAACATAATTCTGAAACCAGTCAAAAAAACCAAGTGTGATTACCGCAATCAAAATCCCAAACAAAAGCATCACTTTTACATCCAATGTTTTGCTAAGTGCAAGATCCACAATTAGGTAAATCGATACAATCAAAGCCAGCACACAAAAGATTCGATATAAGAATTTTCTTCCAAACTCAGCCATGAAGCGCCTCCTTTATCTTTGTCTTGTAAGTCACACCAATTTCTGCCTCCATACCATTTTTCATACGTATCAATCCATTTACCATATCTATATAATCAATATGGTCCCGATTGACAACAAACATTCTATGGCATTGTATAAATAACTCCTGTGGAAGCTTCTCAAGCAACTGCTTAATTGTCACATAATGCACACTCATTGTCTCCTTGCAAAGAACAATATCTACCCCTCGCGGAATTGCCTTTATTGCAATAATATCCTTACAAAGTAATTTATAGTTTATGCCGTCTTTTTTTATTAATACAAATGGTTCACTTACTTCTCCTGTCTGAAACAGTACCTTTCGAATCAGCTTTTGTATCTCTTCCTCCTGATAGGGCTTTACAATATACTGATAACAGTGAAGCTCTCTATATGCCTTGAGCTCTAGATTTACAAGTGAAGTTATCATTACAATTGGCGTAAAGGCATATTGCGACATACTTCGAATCTTCATAGCAAAATCAAGTCCTGAAATATCCTCCGTATCCGCTTCATTCAGATTAATATCCAATAAAAAAGTATGATAGGTTTCCTTAGCTTCCAATGCTTTTTCTGCTTCTTGTCTATTTTTTACCGCTGTCACAAAAATATCAGCGGATACTTTCTCTATCATACTCTGTAGTGCGTTTAAACTGTCCTTATTGTCTTCTAACACCAAAATTCTTGTCATAATCTCTCCCCTCATAACGAAAGGGTTAAACCATATCTATGATTTAACCCTTTTCTTTGTGATTAGTTTACAATAATTTTTTCTCTAGTTCAATGCTTATTTCAGCACTTCACCAATTGATTTTGCAAGCCCTGCCATTCCCTGAATCTCTGATGGAATAATAATCTTAGTCGCCTGACCATCAGCAGCCTTCTCAAACGCCTCCAAGCTTTTGATAGTAAGAACAGCTTCATCCGCTCCCGCTTCTTTCAATGCCTTAATACCTTCTGCATTGGCAAGCTGAACGATACGAATTGCTTCTGCCTGACCTTCTGCCTCACGAATTCTCTTTTCCTTTTCAGCTTCTGCACGAAGAATTGCTGCCTGTTTTTCAGCTTCTGCTTCAAGAATAGCAGATGCTTTTTTACCTTCTGCAACCAAAATGCTTGACTTCTTCTCACCTTCTGCAATCGTAACTGCCTCACGTCTTTCACGCTCTGCCTTCATCTGTTTCTCCATTGCTGTTCTGATTGCCTCTGGTGGAATGATATTTTTCAATTCTACTCGATTAACCTTAATTCCCCATGGATCGGTTGCTACATCAAGTGCGGATCTCATGCTGGTATTAATCGTCTCTCTTGATGTAAGAGTCTGGTCAAGTTCCATCTCACCAATAATATTACGAAGTGTGGTTGCTGTCAGCTTTTCAATAGCCATAATTGGATTATCTACACCATACGCATACATCTTAGGATCTGTAATTTGGAAAAAGACAACCGTATCGATCTGCATGGTAACATTATCCTTTGTAATAACCGGCTGTGGTGGAAAATCTACTACCTGTTCCTTTAAATTCACTCTTTTTGCCACTCTATCAAGAAATGGAATCTTAAAATGTGGACCTACTCCCCATGTTGCATAATAGCCACCTAATCGTTCAATGACGTACGCATACGCCTGTGGAACAAATCTGATATTACTTGCTAAAATAATAACAATGATAAAAAATAATGATAAAATTACTCCTGTCATACTATCATATCCTCCTCATATTCTTCAACAATTAACTTTACACCTGAAATATTAACTACCTTTACAAGTGTCCCTGCTGCAATTTTCTTTTCATCCTCTGTTGCTCTGACTGTCCATTCCTGTCCATTTACCACTGCACAGCCTGTTCCATTCAAATTATCTACATCCTGTGTAATCCGTACAACCTTACCAATAATGCCCTCATAATTGGTCTTTACATGATTTGTTTTTATGTACTTCATAGCCCACGGACGTGTAAAGATAACTAAAACAAAGGATACTACTAAAAATACAGCAATCTGCAGTATGGTACCTCCACCAAGCGCCGATACAAACATTGCTACCAAGGCTCCTCCTGCAAACCAAATGGTGGTTAGCCCCACTGTAATAATTTCTAAGACGATTAATATAATCATCACTGCCAGCCATACCATTGCATCCATTTACGCTCCCTCCTTTCATTCCTTCCATTGCTGTTACACTGTAATCATACGTTATCTTTTTGGTTTCCACAATGGCTTTTGCGTGAATGAAGTGATTTTCGTATTGAATGAATCTTATTCCCTACTCCATACATAACAATACGCTTGCGTTCTAGCCGCAAACTTCTGTGTTTTCAATAAATCTCTTATTTCTGCCTTGGTATACCACTCAGGCTCGATTTCTTCTACTGTTGAAGTGCTTGGGCGAAATTCTCCTCTCGCCTTCCCTACAATGCAGACATTGGTTTCATTACTAAAACCTACCGCACTATAACTTGTGCCAATAAAATCATCTATCTGATACAGCTCCAGTCCTGTCTCTTCCCAAAGCTCTCTTTTTGCACTTTGTTGTGGCTCCTCGCCCGGATCAATTAATCCCGCCGGAAAGTTATATACCCAACCACCTACGGCAAGACGAAATTCCTTATTAATCAATATACGCTCTCCTGTCTCATCCGTCACAATAATTACAACCGCATCCGCTTCTTTTCCATGCAATTCTTCAAAGCTTTCCAGTTTCTTGTTGCGGCTGATCATCTCATATACCTTTTCCTGTTTATCCACCGTTTCATAGGTAATGTCATAACGGGTAATAAACTTCCCCTCTTCTCTTTTCTGTATTCCCTTAAACTCCATAGCTGTTATTCTCCAATCAAATCTTTAATGACTTCGCCCGCAATAATTAACCCTACCACAGATGGTACAAACGCATTGCTTCCCGGTGTTTGCCGTCTTGGCGAACCCTCTCTGACATTATCCAAAACATCTATATCTTTCTGACTATCGACTCCTTTTATCGGCGTCAATGGCTTTTCTTCGGAGTAAACAACCTTTAACTTCTCTACTCCACGTTTTTTCAATTCTCTACGCATTACTTTAGCAAGCGGACAAACATTCGTCTTATAAATATCAGCCACCCGAAACGCAGTGGCATCCATCTTATTCCCTGCTCCCATAGAGCTAATAATTGGTGTATTGGCTTGCTTTGCCTGCATAACAAGTTCGATTTTCCCCGTTATCGTATCAATGGCATCTACTACATAATCATATTGCTGAAAATTAAATTGTCCTGCTGTTTCCGGTAAATAGAAGCAACAATGCGCATTTACCACAGCATCCGGATTAATTTCCAAAATACGCTCCTTAGCGGCATCCACCTTATATTGGCCAATTGTTCTATGCGTTGCGATAATCTGACGATTAAGATTGGACAAACATACCTTGTCTGCATCAATAATGTCCAAGGTACCTACTCCACTTCTTGCAAGCGCTTCTACAACATAACCACCGACACCACCAACACCAAATACAGCAACTCTTGCCTTTTGCAGCTTCTCTATTCCCTCACTGCCTATAAGCAATTCTGTTCTCGAAAACTGTTCTGACATCCTATCTCATCCCTTCTATATACTAGTCTTACACTGTCTACACACATTAAAACCATACCCAACCGGAAGGCGCTTTCCACAGTAACGGCAAGTAGAAATATACTCCATCTTTCCTTTCGCAAGGCATTTCATAATGGCAAGTTCTGTTCTCTCTCGTTCTCTTGTAAGCCACTCCGTATCCATCTCCTTGCCAAACCTTTCAGAAAACTGATAGTACAACTCTAACTGTTTATAATACGTCTCGTATTTTCCAATTCCATCAAAACGAATCTGATTGATATTGGGCTTCATAAGGCTTCTATCTGCCGTATAGGTCTCACAGTAACGTAACCACAAGGATATAACACGCGGATTTTTAATATCTATCGGACAGGTCACCATTCGATAAAGAATATGCTTGTCCTCAAATCCATCAATTCTTGCACTATTCTTTTCTGCTTTTTCATATAAATATAAGATTTCATCAATGCTAATTTTCTCAAAAGGCGCAGGCGCCTCCACGGAATGCCACGTTTTTAAAATAGTATCTAATGGCTCAGGTAAATTCAATAATACCTGAGGAAAACCAAGACTCACCTTCTCTATTGGCTGTTCTTCTGCCTTATACAACCCTTTGATATATGCAAGCGCTTCTGCTCCCATGGCACTTACATAACCTGTATCATACACACCATAACGCCCTGCTCGTCCTGCTATCTGTTTTATCTCCGGAATCATCAGTTTTCGTTGCTGGGTTCCGTCAAATTTCTCTGTTTCAATAAATACGATTCTCTGAACAGGTAAGTTTAATCCCATTCCAATCGCATCCGTTGATACCACAACCTGATTCGTTCCATCATGAAACAACTGCATTTGCTTACGTCTGATTTCCGGTGGCAAACTTCCATATATAACACTGGAATTAATTCCTCTTGCTTCTAATCGTCCGGCAATATCAAGCACTGATTTTTTTGAAAATACAATCAATGCATCTCCCGGCTTTACATCATTTGGAAAAACAAATGCGCTCTTCTCGCAAACCAATGGTGTCTTTCGCTCATAATGATTACTCTCCCATGTATCATGACAAAGCTCTATCAAATGTGTAACTACGTTTTCTGCGGTAGGACTCATACAAATATGAATCTCTTTTGCCTTTATTCCAAGAATCGCCCTCGTCCACGAATGTCCTCTATCAGCATCTGTAATCATCTGTGCCTCATCAATAACAGCAATGTCAAAAACTTTATCAATATCTAACATTTCGATGGTAGAAGCCGTCACCCGACTATCCGGTTCCTCAATGCATTCCTGCCCGGTTAGCATAGTACACGGAGTCCCATACTCCATCATCTTCTCATATACCTCTAAGGCTAATAGTCGCAATGGGCCTAAATATACCCCGTCCTTTGCCGATTTTAATCGTTTCAATGCATGATAGGTCTTTCCACTATTGGTTGGGCCAATATGCAAAATAAACTTTCGTTTCATTTCCAAACTTTCCGGAAACTCCATCTCTGGTCTGGACGGAACAAGCTCTGCCACTTTTTTACGAATTCTATGATCTTTATATATCATAACCAACTCTAAGAGAGTCTTATTACAAATTTTTTTAGGTTGCTGTGAAATTGCATATCTTATAAAGTTTTCATCCAATTCCTCTCTATCCGGTCTTGATAACATAGAAATGTCAAGCTCCATAAGAATGGGCAGTATTTCATCAAAAATCATTCTAACCATTTTTTGATTCTGCTTTGCTGTTGCAATCAAAAGCAAATGATTGATTTCTCTATGACAATATACCAAAAATCCTATATTTACTCTGCCTTTTCTCTCTCGTTTTATTCTCTTACACAGTTTTATAATCTGCTGTTCATAACCATTTGTTTTTCTGGACGGATTCAGTCTGCGCTTTGCCGAACGGGCATATTCAGACCGATAGAACTCCTGAAGTTGTTCTCTTTGTTGCATGTTCCTTACCTTCCTTTTTACTACCTTTTCTTTTTCCGCGAAGCATTGGAATTCCAATCAAAACATAGCCTTATCATAACAAAATCATTCCTTTTTTGGAATATTATTTTCCTATTTATTATTCTTTTTTATTGTGTTACAATTATTTATATATACTGATAATTCTATGTTTTTCACACAATTTATCTTATAAAGGAGGACTCTATTATGAAATATAAGCTTTTACTTGTCGGCAAGAACAAAAGTCTTATCAACGATTTTTTTATGCAGATGGATACCTTTTTTGACTGTCTTACTTCCTCTATGCGCTTTGGTGACTTATTAGGACACATAAAATACTTTGAGCCTCATGCTGTTGTTTTTTGCATGAATGCAGAAAACAGAGATGATATGATTGCCATAAACAATCTGCACAATCAACTGGAAAAAACAAAAATCCCTTTGGTTCTAATTTGTGATTCTGATGATTACAGTCTTTTCTCCAGAATAGCGGCCACCAAAGAAGAATTGCTTCTTATTAAACCAATTTCTCTTGTAACTATCCAGGAAAAATTACTTAGTTACCTGAATAAAAATGTACCAAAAGACAAACAGCCTTATGAAGCCATAGAAGGAAATACAATTGATTCTGAAAATACACTCTATCTGTTGTCACAATTAGAAAAAGCACTTGCTTCACCAGATAACGAATCCCTTTTAGAATCGCAGCCTTTTTCTGAAACTAGCACTTCAAAATCTCAAACAGATACTTCGCCAAAACGTATCATGATTATTGACGATTCACCTGGCATGTTAAAAGCAATCAAGGAACAGCTTGGCTCTGATTATGAAGTTGCCACTGCTATCAATGGAAAAATTGCTTTTAAATATCTACAAAACAAAACGGTTGATTTAATTCTTTTAGATTATGCTATGCCTGAAGAAGATGGACCTGCTGTATTTGAAAAACTTCTAGCCAACCCAAAAACAGCTAATATTCCTGTTATTTTTCTAACAGGTATCAACGACTCCGCTATGATACAAAAAGCACTATCCTTAAAACCAAAAGGATATATGCTAAAGCCTGTTGACAAAGAAACGCTATTAACCAAGGTTCATGAGATACTAGGCTAAGGAGGGACTTCCATGCATGATGACATTACCCTAACCGACCTGTTTGAGGTCGAGATGCTACAAACAATCCAAGATGCCTTTGCGAAAATGACTGGTTTTGCAGCACAGATTACCGATGCAAATGGTAAACCTATTACCAAAGGCTCCAATTACACTGATTACTGTGCGAAATATACCAGAAAATCTATTTTAGGATGTGTACGTTGTGAACAGTGCGATAAACGTGGCGCTGAGCTTGCTTTAAAATCAGGCTCGTCCATTACCTACTACTGCCATGCCGGTCTTATGGACTTTGCCGCTCCAATTATGGCAGGCGATACCATGATTGGCTGCTTCGTTGGTGGACAGGTACTCACAGAACCTCCTGATATCACCAAAATTATGCAGGTAGCTGCTGAGATTGATGTGGATCTCATTAATTATCTCCAATCTGCACTTGAGGTTCCTGTTATGCAAAGAACAAAGGTGGAAAATGCTGCTAATTTCCTTTATACACTAACTAATATCCTTTCCACTATTTCATACCATAAATACATTATGCATCAGGCAAATATCGAAATCGAAAAGGTTGCAAATCTCAAATCAGATTTTCTTGCCAATATGAGCCATGAAATCCGTACTCCTATGAATGCTGTTATCGGTCTTGCCGAAATGGCTCTGCGTGAAGATTTGCCACCAAATGCCAAAGACTATATTAATCAAATTAAGTCCTCTGGTAAGACTCTTCTTACTATTATTAATGATATTTTAGATTTTTCTAAGGTAGAGTCCGGAAAAATGGATATTGTAGAAGAAGAATACGAACCTGTATCCGTCATCAATGACATCTCCAGCATTGTCAGTACACGACTTGAAAAGGAGGATGTCGAATTTATTCTTGATATGAATCCCAAGATTCCAAGAAAGCTTGTTGGTGACAATATCCGTCTCAAACAGATTATCATTAATCTTGCCAACAACGCTGTAAAATTTACCAAAAGCGGTCAGGTCAAGCTGTCCTTCGATTATAAGAAAGTTGATGATGACGATATTGAACTTCTCTTCTCTGTTGAAGACACTGGTATTGGTATTAAAAAGACAGATATGCCAAGATTATTCCAATCCTTCCAACAGCTTGACAGCAAACGAAATCGCAACATAGAAGGTTCTGGTCTTGGACTTGCCATTAGTAAACACCTTCTTCAGCTCATGCATGGGGATATTAAAGTAGAAAGCACCTATGGTGAAGGCAGTACCTTCTCATTCAATTTACCGCAGAAGGTAATTGACATGGAGCCATCCGTCCAAATAAATGATGTCAAGCAAGAATCATTATATGGATTTGTTGAAAATTCGTATATTGCCAAACAGCTTGAAGAAGATTTAACAAGATTAGGATATACCTATCAAAATATGTCTTCCATTACGGAATTGCTCGAAAAGCTCGAAAACTATCAATCTTACTTATTTATAGAATCAAAGTCCTTTACGCTAGAGGTCCAAAGCTTCATTTCCAGTCATCCTGATATGACAGCAATTGTATTAGTCAGCTTTAAATCAATACAATCCTCTGATATTCCTAATGTTATTTTTGCCAAAAAACCGCTGTCTTCTTTATATTTGGCTGCAATCTTTAATGAAGAAATACACATTTTGGACAATCAGGAGGCTTCTGATGAATATTACGATTTTACCGCACCTGAGGCAAAAATTCTTATTGTAGACGATAACACCGTAAATTTGACAGTCTGTGAAGGTCTTTTAGAACCATTATGCATGCAAATAGATACCGCTGTTAGTGGACAGGATGCCATTGATAAAATCAGCAAAAAGAAATATGACCTGATTTTGATGGATCACATGATGCCGGAAATTGATGGTGTGGAAACAACTCACATTATTCGACGTTTCCATAAGGAATACGAGGACGTTCCTATTATTGCTCTAACAGCAAATGCCGTATTTGGTATCAAAGAAATGTTCATTCAAGAAGGCTTAAACGACTTCATTGCAAAACCTATTGAGGTTCGCATCCTCGTATCCAAACTAAAACGCTGGCTTCCAAAGGCAAAGCTCAAAAATGTCAACACGAAGAATACACAGACTGGAAAAGAAAACCGTATACAGCCTAAAGAAGAAGTTGCTCCTACCATTCAGGACCTTGATACTGCCTCTGCCCTAAAACTACTTGGCAGTGCAAAACTATTTTGGAATGTATTAAAAGATTATTATCATACCATTCCCAAAAAGCATGCTCTTATTAAACAATATGCCGAAGAAAAAAACTGGCACAATTATACGATAGAAGTGCATGCTCTAAAAAGTGCTTCGAAACAAATTGGTGCCACTAAGCTGTCAGAAGATGCTGCTGAACTAGAAGCCGCCGGGCATGCTTTAAATGAAGCGATTATCCTTGAAAAAACACCTGCCTTACTTGACCTTTACTTACATTATGAAAATATTTTAAAGCCGTTTTTCCCAGAGGAAGAAGATATCAATGCAGACAAAAAAGAAATTATTCGCAAGAGCATTCTTCTTGAAGCATTTGAAAAACTTCAAGAAGCATTAGATAATCTTGATATGGATGGTATGGAAACAGTCAAAAATACACTGTCCCAGTACCGCTATGAGGGTCATTCTTTGGAGTTATTTAAAAAGCTTTGCTCAGCCATTGATGAGCTTGACCCAGATGCTTGTGAATCCATTATGGATGACTGGACGTATATACTATAATTTGATGCAATAGTACTTAAAAAGGAGTGTGAAAAAAACACGCTCCTTTATTTATTCGTACTACTACATGCCTATTTCATTTTGTTCAATGCCTCTATCACCTGTGCCATTTCCTCTTCTGTATTATCATATCCTAGCGAAAATCGAATAGCCCCTTTTATTTTCTCCTCTGTTTTTCCCATTGCCTGTAATACATGTGACGGTTTTCTGTCATGAGAAGAACACGCTGAACCACCGGATGCATAGATTTCTTTTCTATCCAAATATCCTAATATCTGTTCTGCTTCTCTTCCGCAAAAACTAATATTCAAAATTCCCGGTAAATGCTTTTCCGCATCCGAATTACAGCTTACATGGGCTATTTTCTTAGAAATCCCTGCCCACAAAAGCTCTCTTAATTGCTCCGCTTTCTTCATTCTCTCCTGCATTTCCTGTACCGCTATCTTGGCTGCCTTCGCCATTCCTACGATTCCCGGCACATTCTCGGTTCCAGCCCGCTTACCAAGCTCCTGCTCACCGCCCTTAAGCATACTATCTATTTTTTGATAACCTTTTACGTATAAAAATCCAACACCTTTTGGGCCATTAAATTTGTGTGCACTTGCACTAAGCAAATCAAATCCATCCATTACTGCCGACACCGGTATATGCCCATAAGCCTGTACTGCATCCGTATGAAACAAAATTCCATGTGCATGTGCAATATCCCCAATCTGTTTCACCGGTTGTATTGTTCCCACTTCATTATTTGCATACATAATACTAATCAGAATCGTATCACGACGTATTGCATCCTCTAATTTCTTTAAGTCTATCTTGCCCTGACTGTCTACTTTTAAGTATGTAACCTCATATCCCTGAGTTTCCAAATATTTACATGTTTGCAACACTGCAGCATGCTCTATTGCAGATGTAATAATATGCTTTCCTTTTTCCTTGAGCGCTTTTGCTATTCCTCTGATTGCCCAGTTATCCGCCTCAGTTCCCCCTGATGTAAAATATATTTCTTCCGGTTTTACCTGCAAGGTAGCCGCAATATCCGCTCTTGCACGATTTAGCGCCTTTCTACTTATCGCTCCAAGCCCATAGCTGCTGCCTGCATTCCCATAATGCATTTGAAAATAAGGCATCATTTCTTCTATTACTTCATCTCGCATTCTAGTTGTTGCTGCATGATCCAAATAAATTTCCATATTAATAACCATACCTTTCCATTACCTGCAAACTTTGGGCCACAGGCACAAATTTGCGTGTGAAAAATTTATTTTTCACACTATTCCCCTTTATATGACAAGAGGAAACCCACAAAATGTAGGTTTCCTTTGCTATTACTTTACAATGTTCTATTTTCTGAAGCTGTTACTTTATACTGCTGTGTTTTCTTGCCTGTCAACACTTCACTTCTAGTATCTGGCTGGCTCATACCAACATAGATACTATAATTACCTTCTGCAATCACAAGTTCACCAGCCTCGTTGTATAAGCCAAATGCTTTCTGCCCTAACTTCAAGCTGATATGCTGTGTTTCACCTTTCTTCAGAAATACCTTACGCAATCCCTTCAACTGTGGATTCGGTGTTCCTTCCTTTTCAACCTTTACATATACCTGAAGAGTCTGAGCTGCATCATAATCCCCTGTGTTGGTAATATCTGCATCTACAGTAATACCCTCTGCGGATACTTCTTCTGCTGATAACTTCACATTTTCTAACTTAAAATCGCTATAAGAAAGACCATATCCAAATGGGAACAATGCCTCCTTCTTCATATATCTGTATGTTCTGTCTTTCATCGCATAATCTGTAAATTCCGGCAATTCCTCTGTGGTTCTATAAAATGTAATTGGAAGCTTTCCTTCCGGACAATACTGGCCAAACAGAATCTGCGCTACTGCTTTTCCACCCTGCGCTCCCGGATATCCGGCATAAAGAATTCCTGCACATTCCTCTTCTGCTTTTGTAATGGCAAGAGCACTTCCTGATAAGAGTACTAAAATAACCGGTTTTCCACTGGCAATCGCTACATCGATTATCTCCTGCTGAATACCCGGAAGGTTTAAGGATGGCTTATCACCACTCGCATACTGGTTACCCTGATCGCCTTCTTCACCTTCAAGTCCTGCATCAAGTCCCATACAGCAGATAACAATATCACTATACTCACAAATTCCTTTTACTTCTGAAATTCTGTCATTTGCGATACCAAGATTTTCGATTCTGTCTTTGTATAAATGACAGCCATCAGAATACAATACTCTGCAATCTTCACCAACCTGCTGCTTAATACCTTCTAACACAGTAATATATTCAGACGCTGTTCCCTCATAATTACCTACTAAAGCTTTTCTATTATTCGCATTTGGTCCAATTACACCAATTGTCTTATACTTTTTACTATCTAAAGGAAGAATCTGCTTGTCGTTCTTTAATAAAACCATACTCTTTAAAGCAGTCTTTAAATTTAATGCCTTGTTTGCATCAGAATCAACCTCTAAGAAAGAAATTGCATCAAAAGGATTATCGGTCACTTCACCAAGAACACCTAACTTCATTCTTGTTGTATACAGATTAATAATCGCTTCATCTAATCTTTCTTCCGGAACAAGTCCCTTTTCAACAGCCTCCTGCATGTACTCAAACAAATTTCCACAATTCAAGTCACAACCATTGTTCATAGCCATTGCAACAGAATCCAAAGGACCATCTGCTACCTTATGTCCTTCATAGAAATCCTTAATTGCCCAGCAGTCAGATACTACATGACCTGTAAAGCCCCACTTCTTACGAAGAATATCAAGCAATAGCATTTCATGTCCACAACAAGGCTGGCCATTTGTTCTGTTATATGCTCCCATTACAGACTCAACCTTTGCTTCCTGTACACATGCCTTAAATGCAGGAAGATAGGTTTCATATAAATCTGTCATAGACACCTCTGCATTAAAATGATGTCTTAAATCTTCCGGACCGCTATGTACAGCAAAATGCTTTGCACAAGCAGCTGCCTTCAAATAATTCTCGTCATGTCCCTGAATTCCTTCAATAAATCTTACGCCTAATCTAGATGTAAGGTATGGATCCTCACCAAATGTCTCATGGCCTCTTCCCCAACGAGGATCTCGGAAGATATTAACATTTGGCGACCAGAACGTAAGTCCTTTGTAAATATCCGTATCGTCAAACTGCTGCTGCATGTTGTACTTTGCTCGTCCTTCTGTCGAAATTGTATCTGCAACTTCTTCTAACAAATCCTCATCAAAGCTTCCTGCCATCGTAATTGCCTGTGGAAATACTGTCGCAACACCAGCTCTTGCGACACCATGAAGTGCCTCATTCCACCAGTTATAAGCTTTAATATCTAATCGTTCAACAGCCTTTGCCCAGCTTAAAGTCTGACTACATTTTTCTTCTAAAGTCATCTGCTCTACCAGCTTTTTTGCCTTTTCACGAAACATATCATGTTTTTCCCTATTTTTTGCTACTTCCATAAGTTTCCTCTCTTTCTCCAACTTGATATTCCATCTCTTTTTATACACTTATTATATCGACGTAATTAACCTTTCCACTTACTATCACGTTTTCATTTTACTTTTTTATCGTGGTCCCATATACCCTTTCTTCCATGAGGTTCCCGCTTTTCTTACCAAAATTCTTTCCAATACAAAAGCCGAATCACACGCATACACCGTAATTTGATTTTTTCCTTTTTTACCTTCTTTATATAGCTTCGTTTCATGGATATTGTCCAATACACCATTAGCCCATGCCCGACAAATATTCTCACCACTGCGATAGTCATTCGTCACCGTATTGATTACTTCTATTTCTTCATCATTCCACTTCACACCGAAGCGTAACAAATTCTTTTTGCTAATTGGATTTGATGGTGCACATTGCAAAATAATCTCATACATTCCCTCCTGTGTTATTTCCAGTTCATAACTCACTGAAGGCGCATCAACTCCCGGCACAAAGGTTTCTGTAATCGGGAATGCCTTTACCGCAGCTTTGTATTTTCCATATGGACACAACACTTCAAATGTACCTTTTGCAGAATCCTCTTTGTTCGTATAATCCTGTGCACTTATTACAAGTCCTAACACATCTTCCGACACTGTTTCGGATAATGCTTCTGGTAAAACCGCAACTTTTCTTTCATCCTGCTCTGATGACGCCACTGCATAAACAATCACCTTCACATGGGCAAACTCTGTTTCTACCGTCAGAACCGTTTTAATCATATCCTGCTCTTCACTTCTACACACAGCATTTACCATCTGGCGATTAATCGAAAGCATAATACGTTCCTGCTTTTCTACATCACCTTGCACCGATGACAATTTTAACCACTCTGCATCACAGCTTATCCGATAGGTAAATGCTTCCCTTCCACCACTTGCAAGATCAAGTGCAGCTTCCTTGCATCGTGGATCCAGAAAATCATATAATCTTATTTCTTTTCTGGTCCAGTCTCCGCCCATCGTATAATCTGCTCCATTGGTCGGTGCCACTATCATTCTCTTTTTCTTAAATGGTTCTACATAATGTCTGATTGGATATCTGCATTCTTCCTCATTCCAGCGACCAAATCCTATATGCTCTGACATCATCATGCCATCCCATTTCCCGTCTGCCACTGCATGATATTCCTGCTGTAACTGTTCATCCTTTTCTAGACAAATTTTTATTTTATCTGCATAGTCATTCGCTATTACTCTGCCTTGCTTTGCATACCATTCATTTTTT
Organism: Lachnospiraceae bacterium; assembly: GCA_036310845.1. Classification (GTDB taxonomy): domain Bacteria; phylum Bacillota; class Clostridia; order Lachnospirales; family Lachnospiraceae; genus COE1. The sequence goes on from JAXJRB010000199.1 coordinate 22,708, forward strand.
CCGCCATAAATCTGCATCTGCAACTGATTCATAGATGCAACAACCGGATAATATACCAGTTCATAAAATGACGCATGTGTCACTTTATTTACTTTTACCAATAACTTATCTGCTAATGCTATCAGTTCTTCTGCCTTTTGCAATGCTTCATCTGCTTCTCCATAGTGAACAGGATGATAGGTATCTGTGTATAATGCTTCCGGCTTTCGAATACTGTTTAACCTTGTATATTCATTAAGCAAATAAACAATCTCATCACATTCCTGCTGTTTGAAACGATGTCCGAACTGCATCTTGACCCATTGTTCTGTAAAGAACGAAGTGCTGTTTGGCGCTTGTGTTCCCCATTTATCAAAGTCATATGCCAGCTCCATAAAATATGACAGCGGAAACTCCTGCGGCTTCAAATCTCCTACGTTAACAATCCAAATGTCACGTATTCCAAACTCATAAGCCATCGTCATCTGTTCCCATACCTTTGGCAAATATGTACTATTTACCCATTCATAAGAAACCGGCTCTCCATGATAATCAAAATGGTAATACATACCCCAGCCACCTTGTCTGTCGCGAAGCTCTTTTTCCGGCAAAGTTCTCATGTTTCCAAAATTATCTTCGCACAGCATAAAGGTAACACCATCAAGTTCTTTCCAGTCCTTTAATCCTTGTGTCGTCTCATCTCCATAGAAATAAGCCTCTACTTCCTTGTACAAAGCCAGCATTCTCGGAACCTGACTTAAATCCGCATTCACACACTCACGAATCAATTGATTTTGTGTTGTAATCACTTCCTTGAGATAGTCAATATTTTCCTGTAAAGTTGCTGTATAGCCTAAAATCTCACTATCCCTTTCTCCGCGCATTCCCATGGTTATAATATTTTCAAACTCACGGTTTCGTTTTAACCCATCACGCCAGTAATTTGTAAGACCTTCCTTATTGCGATCAAAATTCCATTCCAGTCCATAAATAGAATCTTCGCCTTTTACAATATCCCATTCCTCACTATGACGTGAACAAGGCTCATGATGAGAATTACTCATTACGATTCCATATTCGTCTGCAAGCTCTGCGTTCGCAAGTCCCGGACCATCTAGACTAAAAGAAGAAGTCCACATAGCAGGCCACAGATAATTACCCTTTAATCGAAGTAATAACTCAAACACATGGTCATACATCTGAGCCGTAAAACCGCCAAAATGTTTAAATGTCCAGTTTCCAAAGGAAGGCCATTCATCATTGATAAAAAATCCTCTATATTTTACAGAAGGTTCCTTTGACACCATATTACAAGCATCGGTAATCACAGTTTCTTCCTTCTTAGCAGGTATTACATCTGCAAAATAGACCCATGGCGAAACACCCATTAACTCTGACAGATGGAACAATCCATATATCGTTCCGCGTTTATCACTTCCTGCTATAACAAGAGTATGATGCTTTCCTTCTTCCATTACCTGAAAACTATACACTTCACGTTTACCGCGAACGCAACTCAGATTCAGTTTTCCTTCATCCTGTAACCGATCTAAGTAAGCACTTTTTCCTACGGTAGCTGCAACAACACAATCTCTTTCTTCCTGCGTGTCAGGTTGTCCGATTTTCAACTGGCATTCTTTTCCGGTCACCAGAGTTACGTCTCCCATAACCTTTTGCATAATTTTGCGCACACCACTATATGCCTGTTCCTCGATATAAAATATAGCTTGTCTGTCTTCCCTTGAAATGATTACCTGCATATCTTATCCATACCTTTCACTTATTCTACATATCCAAAACCTAAAATAGTGAATTTCTTATTTTCGTCTCCTGATGCCATGTGTATTCTTATTTTATGCACCTTGCTTGTTTCCTCCTGCAATATAATTACAGGATTACAATGCACCCAGCCATTTACATGAGGGTCTGCAGTTACTACCTTTTTCTCATCCACATACACATCTGCCTTTCCCACATCCATAGCACCTGAATCTTTATAGACAAGCATAAGTGCTTTACAGGAAAGTTCCATTTCAAAATAGTCATTTGTTTCTGGCTTTGGTTCTGTACGCATCCAGTTAAACGGAAACTGTGGAATCTGCTCAGGACTAAAATCCATTTCCACTCCCTGAAGCTGTGAATCTGTTTCGCAAAAGCTTCCTTCTTCTATTCTGAGCGCATGCAGTGCATTTTTCTTATCAAGCAATTTAATATTCTCATATACTTTTCCAAATACCGGTGTCTGTTTTAATAATGCCTCTGTCTCGTCAGCTTCTTTCTCCTGTTCTGCCACCTGTCGGAATAAGTACATCAGGCTTTCTGTCATAATCTTATGCCCATAATTGCTCGGATGATAAATATCATAGAAAAACTGATTCTTGGTTATCACACGTCCCTGTCCCTTTTTCAGGCAAAACTGTGGTGTAACAGCATCCATAATACTTACCATCGGAAGCTTATACAATTCTCCAACCGGACCTAATCGTTCCTGCAAATTCCAGTCAAAGGCAAATACGGCAAACAAAAGCACCACAGCCGGCTGATTTGGAAGACTTAATATTTTTCTTACCAAGCTTTCATAGCACATGCCTTTTGTTTCGTCGCCTTCATCATTAACTGCAAACTCCACAACAACCAGATCCGGCTCAACCACACCATCTCTTAATATGTCTCTTTCAAAACGGATAATTCCAAGCTGCGAAGGAGTACCGCCTACACCTGCTTTGATAAAGTGAACATTTTCTCCTGTCCCAAAACATTTCGAAAACTCTTCATAGGTCCGATGCGCATAGCACTTTGTATGTATCGGAACAGCACCGGCCCCCTGTGTGATAGAACCACCAATAAATGCTACTGTCACATCTTCTCCGGCCTTTGCCTTCTGAATCACTCGTTGCAGTCTTGCTGTATTTCCAATCTGCATCAAAGAACGCTGAATCATTTTCCGGTATTCCAAAGAGCGATCATCGATTTCTTCATCCGCAATTGCCTCTGGTGCCTGAAAACCATCTCGCAGATAAAATCTGACTGTTGCAGTTGCCTGAACCTCACTATGTTCAAATTCAAATCGAATCTGCCCCGGTTCTTTATCATCTGCTGACCATTCCACATCATCCAGATAAATCATGTTTTCCATTCCATCTGTTGTCATATCCACCACCAGATTTGTTCCAGAACCATAGGTATCCTGTTTTCCATACATCTGATATACAAATCGTACCTTTTCCTGCCCCGAAGGTTCTGTAACAGATACTCCTATGGCATAAACAAGCTTACGAAAGCCCTCTGTTGTCTTTAACAGATTTAACATATCTTCGTCTGTTACATTTCCCACAATCCCTGCACTATTAATTAATCGATTATCATTTTGATAAATAAACTGCACTCCTGTACCATCCGACTGTTTATCTCCCAAAATATCCTTATCCTGCATAATATAGAAAAACGGTTTTTTCATAACCGGATCCTTTGGTGCTACTGGTCCATTTTGCATCTATAATCCCTCTTCTTTTTCATATTATATCGCTATTTTACCCTTACCAGATTCTGTATTCTCCACTTAATGCGAGCATAGCAAACATATAAAGACAATTGTCATAATATCTGCGTTCTCCCATTCTCAGCGGTGTATTCCAGAAACGTTCAACCCATTCCTTGCTTGTATCATTCCATGCTGCAAGAGCAGACTGCGCTGTAGTTGCTATAATCGCAACCGGATGAAGCACACCATTTTCAACCAATGTACCATCCACTTCATACACAGAAAAACTATCTTTTCTAAGATCTTCTAACAAAAAGCTTTGCTGTCTTTCTGCTGCCTTACATTGACCAACATCTGTACCAAACCATTCATAATCAAGTCCGATATTTGCTACCGTGCGGTAGGCATCACTAAAAAAGCAGTCATGTCTGTCTGTTGTCCATGGAATCGGCCTGCTCATAGGTGAGCCATCAAACTCTGCATATTCTGCATTCAGTCCGGTCTCAGGATGACAAGCCTTTACCAAATATTCACGACTTACTTTTGCCGCCTCTTTCCAAAATGGTCTGTCTTCTTCATAAGCCCACTTTGCAAACAGTTCATAAAAATGTGGTAAATGATAGGATGGATCTGTATAATCAATTCCCGGAACAAACAGAATCTGATGATTATCCGAATTCCACATTGGTTCTCCTTTTCGACCATCCTGTCCCTTATGGATACATGCACGAAGAATCTCTTTTGCTTCCTGCTCATAATTGAAAATACCTTCACCATTTCCCCATCTATGAGCCGCAAAGAACAATGCCATCGCAAAATATTCTTCTCCATCAGGTGCCGGACCAGTACTGTTCTTTGTACCATCTAATCCACATGACCATGCAAAATAACCTTCATTTTCCCCATCTGGCATCCACATATATGTCTTGGTCCATTTCCAGATTCTGTCAAACTCTTCCTTCCAGCCAAGCTGTACACAGAACATCATTCCATAAGACATACCTTCTGTTCTAACATCGTTATTTCCGGTATCTGTAAGATACCCCATATCCTCTCCTACCTGATGATAAAAACGTTCTTCATCACTTCCGTAAAAAATAGTTCTAGCAGTATCCTGTACTCGCTGTCTTATTACTTCTTCTGATAAACCAATTTCTGCAAATATATTTCGATTCATTCTTTATCCTCCTTGTAACGGACTTTAGCAAAAGTTCCAGTCTTTCACCTGGTATCCCGTTCCTTCAAAACCAAAATACAAATCATGTACTCCAGCCGGCTTCTTCTCTAATGTTACTTTTACTGTTTCTTCTGCACTACCGGCAGCAATCTCCACCTGTCCAATGCATTCGCCATTCTCCAGACTATCAAGATACAACAATATTTTTCCACTCTGAGCAGCATGCAATACCGTTACCATAAACTCATTTGCACCTTCGTTACCAAAGTCAACACCTGCCACCTGTATCCAGCTTCCATCTTCCATATCGGTTACTACCATTTGGCCATCTGCAATTGCCACGGTATTCACTCCCGCCATATTAGCCATTGTTGCAGCTGATTGACTCTTATATGGATCAATCGACTTTGTCTGGCTTACCCCTTTTCTGCTGGCCTCTATCGGTACAATAACGCCATCCTTTATTACTACTTCATCAATATTCGTACTACGGTACCCTTTCAGGACTCCCATTTCCTGTTCTAATATTCTGGTATGATATGCGATATAATGCTTTCCTTCAAAAGTAAAGATACAATGATGATTATTTCCACCTAATCCAAAGAAATGTTCCGGATTCTTCAATACCGAACCAACCATACTAAATGGTCCCATTGGATTATTACTCTTCATCAAAATAATCTCTCCGCAGCCAAATCCAAGTTCATCTACCTTTTCGTTTGGCACCTGGAAATTCGAGCAGTAAGAATAATAATATTCTCCATTTATTTTATTAATGCCTGAATCCTCAAACAGATAAGAAACATTATCAATTGCTATTGGTTCTCCATCCAGACTAATCATGTCTGCCCCAAGCTTAGCTACTCTTGCTGTTTGTGGATTTGCAATATGTTCATCATCAGGAATACCACCACCAAAATAGATATAAGCATTTCCGTCATCATCCATTAATACTGCAGGATCAAATAACCAGGTAACCTCTGCGCAATGTGGAGTTTCTCTGGAAATAAGCGGTCCCTGAATCGGGTCTACAAACGGCCCTGTCGGTGAATCAGAAGTCAATACAGCAATTCCGTTTCCACTATTAGCAAAATATAAGAAAAATTTATCTTTTCCATCAATCTTTTTATATGCAACAGCCGGCGCCCATGAATTTCTTCCCCACTTTGCAGCTCCACGCTCTGATGATGCCAAAACAGAACCATGATCTGTCCAATTCACCATATCATCAGATGAAATGATATTAATGGTATCAATGATATTATAGGAATTCTCTTTCATATTTCCTTCCTCATCTCTCTCAAAGATATCACCTGTCATATACATGTAGATTCTTCCTTCATACACCAATGCATAAGGATCTGCTCCAAAACGTTGTGTCATCAAAGGGTTATGGCAACCCTCTCCTTTAAAAGATTTTTTCCATTTGTTCATCATTCTCTCTCCTTTTCTTCCATTCTCACTTCATTTGCATACTCGCCTGTTTGCGGAATTTTGCAGGTGTACATCCCTTCGCTGTAATAAAGCGATTTACAAAATAATCTAAATCCCTGTATCCAACCTCTTCCGCCACTTCATAAATTTTTTTATCCGTCCTTACAAGCAGTTGTGCCGCCTTTTCCATACGGTAATTATTCAGATAGTCCTTAAACGACACCCCATATTTCTTGCGAAACAGTTGTCCCAAATATGCCGCATTTACATAATACTTTTCACTCAAATCCTTCAGTGTCAGATTCTCTGCATAATTTTCCTTCACTTCTTTTTCTATATCAGCCAGTATTCCTCTGGATACTTTTTTACGAAGCTGTGCCAAATATTCACCATATTCACATGCAAATCTGGAAAGATGCGCTTTACTGCCTCGCATAATACCTTCTTCAAAGGTACTCTCACTGATAATTCTCAGAATCTCTCCCTGATCGACATCTCCATCCTGAGAGGTTGCAAGATGCATCAGTTGGAACAACATATAGTTAATGTTCAGTGCCATTGCTTCTTCTGTCACTTCCATCTGTTGCATTTCGTCATACAACAAATCCACACCTGTCACAATTTCTCCAGGATTATTCTGTTCTATCGCTGTCAAAAGAATATCAAGACTCTTTTTACACAAAATAATTCCCTTCTCTTTAACCTGAACTTCATTTTCATAATAATAAATTTCTTTTTTCTTACAAAATCCCTGAAAGGAGCGAAGCACACATGCTGTACTATAAGAATTTGCTACTCTGGAAATATCTACTACTTTTTTCCCAACCAGCATAATAACCGGCATCTGAATCATACCTTTTAAATAGTCTAGCAATTCCTCCAAATATTCTGCTTCACTCAGTTCCTTATGCTCCGACATATATTTGCATAACACAAAACCAATATCATATATTTTCTCATTGCCAGATACATCAAATACACAATGGGTGCCATCTGCGCCAAGATAATCCAAGCAACATTGATAAAGCTTTCTCTGATAGCTTCTTTTATCCTCGTCGGTAAGTTCTTCTAACATTTCCATTCCTGCCAGCTGAATCTCTATATAACGAACTTCCTCGGACAGCTGAATATGCTTTTTTACATACTCTAAGTTTAGGTTGTCATACTTTCCTTGAATTACAGCTATCATGTTACGCGCCAAAAATGCTTGTTCCATCTTTTTATCATCCTTACGCTTTTCTTCCACAACATGATGCATTTTGGTCACTCTACGCAAAACGGATAACAGCTCCTCTACTTGTACTGGCTTTAAAATATATTCCGTGCACTTATGACGAATTGCTTCCTTGGCATAATTAAAATCCGCATATCCACTTAAAAACACAAAATATGCACTTGTTTTATTCTCGTTTCTTATTTTTTCAAGCAATTCCAAACCTGTCATCACAGGCATTTTGATATCAGCAATGATTAGGTCCACCTCGTTTTTTTCTAAAAACTCTAACGCTTCTTCTCCATTTGATGCACTTCCTGCAATCTCGTATCCTTCCTTCTGCCAATCAACTAACACCTTTAATCCTTGTAAAATAAATGGCTCATCATCAACCAACAACACCTTTAACATTTTTCTCCCCTTTTCTTATCTTTCAAGACTATCTAATGGAATAATGATTTGCACCATTGTTCCAATTCCTTTCTCTCCCTCTAGCAAGAAAGTAACTTTATAGTTCGTTATCATCTTTAATCTTAAACACGCATTTACAATACCTACACGCCCTTGCTTTTTAAGAAGCTCAATGCTTGCATGATTCATTTTTTCCCTCAGTAGCCTCATCTCGTGTTCATCCATACTATTTCCCGTATCTTCTATTTCAATATATAGATTTTCTTGCTCACGATATACTCTAACAAAAATCCATCCAGGCGTTATCTTGCTCTCTATACCATGTATACATGCATTTTCCACAAAGGTTACAATAGTAAGACGTGGAATTTTTAAGTCTTTACATTCTTTATCTATTTCCAAATGATAGGACAATCTATCTCCAAAACGATACTTCTGTAATCCCAAATAGGCCTTTACAAATTCCATTTCTTTTTGTATTTCAATACTGTCTTCATTCCATTCCACATTCTGCCTTTCCATAGTCGCAAGCTTTCCTACCATATCTGCTGTTTCATATTCCTTTTTCAGTATGCTGTGCATGCGAATACTTTCCAATGCATTGAACATAAAATGAGGATTTATCTGACTTTGTAATGCAAGCAATTCTGCTTTTTGCCTTGCAATATCCATCTCCTGCTCTCTCAACTTATCCTTATATACTGCCTGAATCAAATCATTCAGCCTTGCCACCATACGATTATAATTCCGCATCAAGTTTCCTATCTCATCCCTCCCACGAATCTTCTCTATCGGCATCAATTTTTCATCATTCACGCTTTCTAATGCCTCTCCCAACTCTCTAATTCGCGTTGTAATCGAATGATTAATCAACGTTACCAGTATCTGTGGCAAAATAATATTAACTGTTAGCAACAGTAGCCATATCGGCAGGTTATTTAATATCGCTTTCTCTATAACCCCCTCTGTTTTCAAAATGTAAATCTGCAATTTCAAGCCATATAGATTCATATTCTTTGTATATACTACTTGATTATGCAGTTCAAATGATTCATAATCCAACGCCTCATCAGAATGTCCATCATTAGAGAATAATATCTTATTATCCTTGCAGATAAAAATTGGTACCTGATAATTCATCTCTGCCAAATCCTTGACCAATTGACTATAATTTATTTCAAATGTTACCAGCTTTTCCATTTTCTTTGATTTATAAAAATCCAGTGTCCTTACAAAAATAGCCTTTCTTTTAGTTTCCAATGCTGCATTGCTATTTTCATAATAAAAATACAAATACTGTTCCTGATTTGTATCCTTCATATATTGATACCACTCTGTCTCACTTATTGCATCCACTTTTGATACAATTCCACCATTTACCAAAGTATTATTATCCGCATACAGCTTTATCTTCAACTTATCCGCTCCAAGCTCATCCAACCATGAATGTGTCAAAAAATTTTGATATGCTATGTAATACTCCAATTCTGATGGATATCTTTTAACCAAGAATTCATCCAAATCACTTCTTGTATATATTGCTCTTGCCATCCTCGCAGCAGGTTCTACATTTTCATATATTCGATACTGCACTGCATTTGCTATATTTTCCAGCTCATATTCCTGTTGAGATGTCTCTGCATCAATAAAGTTATAGATAATCACACTGTCTGTTACAAGTAACGGAACTAAAACACAGAAAACATACAAAAAATACATCTTCTTTTTCAATTGATAATCATCCATTTTTTCCCGAAACCAATTCCACCATTTTTTCATTATGCCTTACAAGCCTTTCTACATTTCGAGCACTTTCCTAACGACCAAAAAAGCCAACAGACATTCCCCATACTCTGTTAGCTCCTTTCATTTTCTCTATATGAACTCCTCATCTACTCTAGATATCTAGTATTTTTACCGGAATTCTTTCCGCAACACTTCCATTTTGCCACATTTGCAACAATTCCGCACTATCATGGCGTATCACAAAGCTTATACTGTTACGTGCCTCATCTGTCTGAAATTCACACGCTAATCCACATAATTTCCAATTCGCATATATATCTCTGCCAGCTGTAACCGGATTCACATACGCTCTAATACATTCCTTACCAACCAATGGCATAATATCTCTAAAGCTGTTATCCTCGAATTGCATTTCAATTAAGAAATCCTTCTCAGATGTCATTTCTATATGGGATTTACGTGATTTTGTCTCTACTGCTATTTTGTTTGTGGTATTATCTGCCGTATTTATCTCTATCGCTATCAAATCAATATAAGTAAAAAATTCCTTTTCATTTATCTTTGCTATTCTTGAATGTAAAATGTTTTTTCCTTTTTCAAATTGCATAAATCCCTTTATACTATCCATTTCTACATCACCTCTCGCTTTTTCTATCAACTCTCCATGCCTCATCTATATTATCTGATAATTTTGCATTTTTTTCAATATAAAAAAGCTCAAATTTTAATAATTTGAGCTTTTTTAAGAAATAAGAATTACTTTTCCTTATAATAAAATATACTTGAATATAAATAACACTGCTAAAATATACATCAACGGTTTTACTTTCTTTGCTTTTCCGCTACATAAATTAATAATTACATAGGAGATAACTCCAATCGTAATACCTTCTGAAATGCTATATGCAAGAGGCATAGCAAGCATGCAAAGATATGCTGGTACTGCTTCTGTTAAATCTTCAAAATCTACCTTAATAATAGAAGATACCATTAAAAAACCAACGAAGATTAATGCTGGCGCTGTTGCAAAGCCAGGAACAGCAGTAAAGATTGGTGCAAAGAAAATAGCAACAAGGAACAGCATACCTGTTACAACAGATGCAAGCCCCGTTCTAGCTCCTGCTCCAACACCTGCAGAACTTTCTACAAAAGTAGTAGTCGTAGAAGTACCAAAAATAGCTCCCGCACAGGTAGCAATCGCATCTGCTAGTAAAGCTGGCTTAATTTTTGGAAGCTTTTCTTCCTCATCAAGCATTTCCGCTTTCGTTGCAACGCCTACGAGAGTTCCAATGGTATCAAACATATCAACAAAAAGAAATGCAATCATAATCACAAGAAAATCCTTTATATTGATACTTGCAAAATCAGCCTGAAAGCACTGACCAAATGTTTTACCTATTGCAGAGAAATCTGTAACCGCAATCGTTGGATATAACGAATAATAACCAGCTTCCGCATTTGGCACATAGATGCCAAGCAGCTGACACACCATACCAAGTCCCCATGTTGAAACAATACCAATTAAAATAGAACCTTTAACCTGTTTTACATACAAAACAGCTGTAATCATCAGCCCCACTAAAGCAAGTACTGCGCTAATTCCCTGTGTACTAAAATCTGCTGTAAAATCTACATAGGTCACTAAAGTAGAATCACTTTTCACAATTATTTTTGCACCCTGTAATCCTACAAATGCAATAAATAAGCCAATTCCCGCACTCACGCCCTTTTTTAAGCCACTTGGAATCGCATTAAAGATTGCTTCACGCACATTTGTTAAAGACAAAATAATAAATATAATACCTTCTACAAATACTGCAAACAATGCAACCTGCCAGCTATATCCCATCGTGCCACATACTGTGAATGCAAAATATGCATTTAAGCCCATACCAGGAGCTAGTGCAAATGGATAATTAGCCATCAAAGCCATACATGCTGTACCAACAAAAGAAGCAAGGCAGGTTGCAATCAATACCGCTGTTGCATCCATTCCCGATACTGAAAGCAAACTAGGATTTACAGCTAATATATACGCCATAGTCATAAAGGTCGTAATACCACCGATTACTTCCGTTTTAACATCCGTACCATTTTGTTTTAATTTAAATAGCCTTTCAATCATTTCTAAGCCTCCATTCATTTCTTTGAATTACGTTCCGCTTTTTAAACGCGCTTTTACAGTCTAACACAAGTCTATCCAAATTCCTATTAAAAGTTTTTTTATTTTGTACCTTTTCTCCTATTTTCAAAATAGATAAAACGATTAACCGACTCTAAAATATCTGCAAAATCTTCCTTTGGTGCGAGTCTTATATATTGCTGTAGCAATTCCGACTCATGCTCTTTATATTTCCCATAAAAGATATCATATAGATTGTGCCCACGTATATATACCTTTATCTCTTCCATATAGCGCTTAACATCATCAACTGTTTTCAAATCACACCCTATAATCTCTTGCAAATGCTTTCCGCTTTTTATCCTATGCAAGTACTCCTTCCATTTATCCAAAAAGATTTCATAAAATGCTTCTTCATTTGTAATAATTCCTATTTTTTCCATAATTTTAGGATTTAGAAAGTAATTTTCAAAAGAGTAATAATGCAAAACCAATACATTTTTGGGTAATACTCTTGGAAGCTTATCCACATCCTCAAGACTTCTTTCCTCATAATATTTGCATAGTTGTCGTTTTAAATGCTCAGGATTCTTACCATCTCCATCCCGAATCATCAGGAATCGATCCTTAATATAAATCTGATTCATATATTTCAGATTTGCATAAGTCTTTATATTTGTACAACTATTAGTTGTAATAATCGCTATCCTGGAAAGCTTTCCTTCCTTGTCATATATCTCGGAATAGTAATGCTTCAAAAGCATTGGCAATCTGCTCTTATCCTGTTTCCCCTCCACAATAAATACAAAGTCCACATTCATAAGGTCGTTGGCTGTATAACCAAGATTTTCTAAAATGACACTAATATCCGTTTTTTCTCTTACTGTCGGATATCCTTCTTCATTTAATATCACTTGGCGAATTTGTCTACTGTTAAAATTAGGAAGTAGATTTGGGGAATGCGTGGAAAAGATAACTTGATTCTTCTTAGATAAGCGATATAAAATATCCCCAGATGTTTTTTGCATAGTAGGATGCAAAAAGATTTCCGGATCCTCCACCATAATAATCCCCGGTGTCTGAGCATCATCTTCCATATAAGCCTCCAACAAAGAAAGCATATATACACTTCGCATTCCTTTCCCCATGCGTTCAATCGGTCTGGTAATCTTTTGTACCTGTTGATAAATTTCTGTTGTAACTGTCAACATACTTTCAATATTTCGATTCATAGAAAACAGAATCTTCTCCTGTCCACCGTTTTTGTGAAAAATATAATTTACCCTTTGTGCAAACTCATCCAAATTTAGTTGATACAATTTATAGTCTAACAACTTTGATGTTTCAAATACCGTAAGCTCCTTCGGTGTCTTTTGATTTAGTAGCCCTATGCACGAAAAGCAATGATTACACTTCTTTGCCTGATTAAAAAGACAACAATCCGCTCTCATTTTCTTAAGTAACTCATCCTCTTGCAATAAAAGCATATCGTGCTGAAAGGATGACAAATTACGCTCTGCATCCACATAATATATCTTTGGAAAAACATCTTTTACATAAGGATTATTTTTACGAAAACCATCGTCATAACGTATTTTCCCTTCACGATTAGCTATAAACGAAAATGTTAGTACTCCATTTTGAAAAGAAGGCAGTTTCTTTTCGAACTCTGCCTTCCATGCATCCAGACGTCGATATTTGCTGATAGCACCATTTGCTTGCAACTGCATAAAATCTTGCTGTCCATAAGCAATCGCAACCTCTATTTCGATATTAGAGCCATCTTCATCAAAATCCTCCGGTTTTATCTGATATACACCGCCCACTGCACGGATGGCATCTAAAACCGTCGTCTTACCTGTATTATTTTGTCCTACCAGAATTAATGCGTTTTCAATATCCCGAATCCACATATCCTGAATCGATTTAAAATGATGAATCCGTAAGCTTACAATCTGCATCCATCTTCCCCCACTATATAAATTGGTCTGTTCTATTATATATATATAGCTATTTCATTCTTCCTTAACCGGTTACTACCCTATTGCGTATTTTTTTTGTTTCAGCTTCTCTTCAAACTGTTCTTTTGGCATTGGTCTATCAAATAGAAATCCCTGTACCACGCTACATTTCACAGTCTTTAGATACTCTACCTGTTCCCAAGTTTCAACGCCTTCTGCAACAACATCCATCTTAAGTTCTGAAGCCATTCTGACAACATTCGAAAGAATAATCTGAGCACTTTCTTCCATACTGGATACTAATGATTTATCAATTTTTAACACATCAACTGGAAAAGAACGAAGCATATTTAAGGAAGAATATCCTGTTCCAAAATCATCAATTGTCATTAAAATATTATATTTTCGCATTTTATTCATAAAATCAATCAACAATCCCGCCTCTTCTTCATCGACCGTTTCTGTCAATTCTATCTCGATGTACTTACTATCCACATTATACTTTCGCAGAACTTGCATTATATCCTCTGCAAGGTTATGATTCGTCAAATGCTTTCTTGAAAAATTAACAGAAATACGAACTGGCTCAATTCCTTCCTTTAACCATCGGCTAATATCCATGCATACTTGCTCTAATATATAAAAATCCAATTCACATACCATTCCATTCTGTTCAAAGGCTGGAATAAACTCTCCCGGACTCACAAATCCACTATCCTTTTTCCATCGAACAAGAGCCTCTGCACCAACTATCACATAATCATTAATACTGACCTTTGGCTGATAAAATGCTTGCAATTCTCGATTTTGTATCGCATCCGGAAACCCAGCAATCATTTCATTTCTTCTAAGTATCATTTCCTTGAGTTCTTTTGACGCATAAGCAAATGGTGTCTTTTTTACATGCTTTGCAATATTCATTGCCATGGTACAATCATTTAAAACAGTTCCACAATCGGTAATACTGTCATCTATTTCCAGTATGCCGGTTACTGCACCAATCGTAATCGCTTCCTCTTTTCCATCATAAGTTCCATACGTTGTCACCCCAGAAATCAATTCTAAAAATGCATCATTTCTCTCCTTGCGAACTAGCGCTACAAAATTATCTCCGCCGAGTCTGGCAAGGCGTTCCCCTTCCTGCAAGAATTCCAATACAATGGAAGCATATCTTGAAATAATACGATCGGTTTCCTTTACCCCAAAACGTTTATTAATCAATCCAAATCTTGTCAAATTAAAATAGTAAGTATTATACTGAAGCAGTGCACCATTTTTCAATTGTTCATCTATGTAACTAAGAAATCCGCCTGAATTTGGAAGTCCTGTAAGACTATCCATTTCACCAATTTGACGTATAAGATTAATCATCTTCCATTTTTCACAATGCATAAAAATAATATCCAATATTGGCCTCAACTCTGCCATTTCTTCCACTGAAAAAGTTGGTAAATCTACTAATCGATATACATTTAGAAAAACTTTTCCGTTTTCACGTGTTATATACTCTTCACAATATGCAGGCACAGCATGACATTTTCCCTGTTTCTTGAATAAAATAACTTCTTTACTTTTATCTTGTTTCGCACAATAGGTTACTGGTGCTACAAAAGTCGCAATCACTTCCGCAATACCAAAAGCATCTCCTATCTCAGAAAATGCTTTTCCTATCTCTTCAAAATTATCATCCTTTACAGATACATCATTAATAAAACGGTTCAATATCTCAATAGAAATCATACTTACCTCACTTGCTAAAAACTATTTTCTATTTATCATACTATTCTTACTAATATATTATACACTTTTTGCTATATAGTTGCAATTGACAGTTCTATTAATTAAAGAGTGTAAAAATAGTGTGTGCCAGCGCACACACTTTAGCAAGAATTTCTAGCGAAATTCTTGTTTAACTACCTCTACGTTACAGCAATTTCCTATTATTTAAAAAAAGTTACTATTCACACAGCACTTAGCATTTACTGCTAAGTGCGTAAGAAAGTGTAGTTTAGTTAAGCAAAAAAGTGTTTGCTCAGCAAACACTTTTTTACACTCTTATGCCCTATTCTTTAACACCACCAATAGTAAGTCCTGCAACAAAATATCTCTGCAAGAAAGGATATAAACAAACAATTGGAAGCATTGTTGCAATTGTTGCTGCCGAACGAACCGTAACCGGTGTAATCGATGCGCCTGCCGCTCCTGCTGCTGATGCATTTGCTGCACTTCCACTTTGCTGCATAACAGATGACAACAGCTTCATCAATTCATACTGCAATGTTGTATATTCTGTTTTCATACGATTGTATAACATCGCATCAAACCATGAATTCCAATGACCAACAGCTACAAATAATGCAACTGTTGCATATACCGGTTTACATAAAGGAGATATAATCTTAACAAATACTGTCCAATATCCTGCTCCATCAAGCTGTGCTGATTCCTCCAAAGAATCCGGAAGACCTAACATATAAGTTCTAAGCACTAACATATTAAATGCACTGATTGTACCTGGAATGATATAAACCCAAAATGTACCTGTCAGGCTTAAATTTCTATAAAGCATGAATACAGGAATTAAACCACCATTTACATACATTGTAATTACCCAAAATAGAGATAACTCTTTTTTGAAAATGAATCTCTTACGGCTTACTACAAATGCCAATAATGCGTTTGTTACTAAAGCAAGCAACGTTCCAATAACCGTGCGCATTACTGTTATGTATGCACCTGTAATCATATTCTGCTTACTTAGTACCGTAAGATAATTCTTCCATGTAAATTTTCTTGGCCATAAATAAATTCCACCACGAACGGCATCAATACCATCATTAAATGATATCGCTAAAGTATTTAATACCGGATATAAGGTTATCACCACAAACGCTAACATAAAGAAACCATTAAACAAGGTGAATACTGTATCTGCTATTGATCTTTTCTTTAAATTCATTTCTCCACCTCCTAGAACAGTCTTTCATCGCCAGTTTTCTTTGCAATATAATTAGCTACAAAGATTAATCCTATACTTACTACACTCTTAAAGATTCCGGCTGCAGTACCGAGAGAGAAGTCATTCTGACTGATACCCCAAGTAAGAACATAAATATCAATCGTATCAGAAACACTCTTGGTTAAACCGTTACCTAACAAATACTGTACTTCAAATCCTGCATTTAATACATTACCTACATTCATCAATAACAGAATCATGATCGTAGGTCGAATACTTGGTAATGTTATATACTTAATCTTCGCTAATCTGCCTGCTCCATCAATAGAGGCTGCTTCATACAAGCACGGATCAATTGCTGTAATCGCTGCTAAGTAAATAATTGCATTCCATCCTGTTTCCTTCCAACAATTTGCAAATGCTACAATTGGCCAAAAATATTCAGGATGTGCAAAAAAGTCAACCGTCTTATCAACAAGACCTAACTTTAATAAAAGCTCATTAACAATACCTGATGATGATAATGCATCATGTAAAATACCTGTAACAATAATCCATGAAAGGAAATGTGGAAGGTAAGATATTGTCTGCACCGTCTTCTTGATTTTTGTAGAACGTAATTCATTCAGTAATATTGCAAAAAGAATTGCCATAAATGTCGTTGTTATCAAATTCAAAACACCCATCGCAAAGGTATTTCTGATAACTCTTAAGAACGTTGCATCTTCAAATAAAAATTGAAACTTTGCAAGCCCTATAAAATCCGACCCTAACAATCCTTTTCGTGGCTTATAATTTTGAAATGCCATAAGCCATCCTGTTAATGGCCAATAATAAAATATACATCCATATATCACCATAAAAAAAGAAACAATCAGAAGAAACTTCTGCCTTTTCACTTCTTTCCATGTAATCCTTTTATCTTTTTTTACAACGTTTTCTTTCTGAGCCATAAAATACTCCTATCCTTTCGTTAAAATAGTGCGTGCCAGCACACGCACTATGCTTACTACTTTTCGGGCACTTTCCTAACGAATTTAAACGTAATTCTCCAACGAAAATCGCTTAACCACTACTATTTCATAGCACTTTCTTTCTGAATCAGAAAGCAGCAACAGTATTCTTTCGAAATGCCGTTGCTGCTCTCTGTACAATCATTTCAGAATATTACAGTTCCTGACTCATCCTTACTTAAAGGTATCAAGAATTTCCTGCATTTCACCTAAGAAATCTTCCGGCTTACATGCCTTATATGCTTCCATATAATCAGCCCAGCCCTTTTCAAAATCTTCAGCCATAACTACCTTAGGAAGCCATTCATGCTTAATTTCTCCCATCTTTGTCCAAGCTACACCACCTGGTGTTTCTGTCGTGAAATTGTTTGAATAGCTGTACATTGGGAACCATGCTGCATTCTTTTCTACAACAGAACCGATCATATCAACATAGTTATCAGCACCATATGCTGCCAAACAATCCTTTAATGGCTGTGCCATATCTAACTGGAACTCAGAAGGCTGCTCTTCTGGCTTGTTTGCATTAATTCCATCATCACTTGTTCCGTGCCACTGTAATAAGTAAGAATACTGACAACGATGAGATGCCTGATAAGCTGTATCAGCCCATTTCATTCTCTGCTCATCTGTTCTGTAGTATAAACCGTTTTCATCTACATTATAGTCAACATCCTTAACACCCCAGAATCTTAAATCATGGAGTTCCTGATCCATTGCAGTCTTTACAAGGAAATCAAATGCTCTTTCTGGATCTTCACAGTCAACTGTGATTGCTACACCGGATGCCTGATTAACAGTATCATCATATGTATGCCATCTGTTTTCCATACCTTCTTCTGTTGTTAATCCAAGTGGAACGTAGTTGCATCCCTTAGCATCAAGTCCCTGCTGCTTGAATACATCGTTTACTGTGTAAGCAAAGTTCCACCACTGGTCAACCATACCAAGTACACGACCTGTAGAAAGCTTTGCGATATATTCATCATATGTCTGAGTGAAGCTTTCAGGATCTACAAATCCCTTCTTATATTCTTCATTCAACTTCTTGAAGTACTTAATAGTATCTTCGGAAGTATTGTAATCTTCAATTGTCATTGTCTCTTTGTTAACGATTACAGAACCATCATTTGGATATCCTGCAAGGAACTGACCTGCATTTTCAAGACAGAAGTATCTCCAGTCTTCACAAAGAATCGTGTATGCAAGGTTAGGTGTTCCATCATCCATAGTAGGATTTGCAGCCATGTAATCTTCAATTACCTTGAAGTACTCATCCATAGTATTAATCTCTGGATAGCCTGCCCATTCAAGAACTCTTACCTGAATCCAAAATGCTTCATCGTTATGAGTTGTTGTTGTAGACTCTCCCTTATTGTTACCAAATGGGTTAATCCAATAAATATGTCCATCTGGCTGGCGGAACTTCTCCCACTCATCCTCTGTAAACCATTTTTCCTTAAATTCAGGATACTTATCAATATAATCATCTAAAGGAACTAATGCACCTGCATCTACTAAAAGTGACATATCATCACTATCGATAAGATCTGGATACTCATCACTTGCGATTAATGTACCAGTTGCTTCTGATGCAGTCTGTCCTGTAAGCCATGTTTCTTTCACTCTTACACCATATTTTTCTGCAATCATCTGAGCAATTTCATTATCGTCATTAATTTCTGAACCCGGCATAGTAATAAACATGCTTAAATTGAGAATATCATCTTCTGAATAAGATGTAGTCTCTCCTGTTGAGGCACTTCCTGTTCCCTTCTCTGTGCTTGCTGCTGGTGTCGAACCACCACAGCCTGATAACACACTTGCTACCATCGTTGTGCATGTCAGTAACACTGTTAATTTTTTGAACTTCATAAATAACCTCCCTTAATATTATTTCTTAAGTTGTCTGATGACATAATTATAAAAAAATTATATATACAAAAAAACCGAAAAACTATATAAAAACACCTGAAAAATTCTACAATTTTCCCAGGTGTTTTTATATAGTTTTTCTATTTGAAAAGAATTCTTATTTTTTATACAATTTTTAATTAAAATAAATGGTTTTTAGAATTTTTTCATCTTCCTTTTCATACTTACTTGCTTTTTCACACGGATATACATATGTGAATTCAAAGGATACCAAATCAACAATAACCATGTATTTTCTTCCCTCATATTTCCGCTCATTCTCTTCAAAAATGAATTGTAGCTTTTTCGCATCATAACCATCTATCATCACTGACGATAAATCACTAATTTCTAATCCTATATATTTTTCGCTCAGAAATTGTGCATAATCTTCTTTTGTGTAATCATAATTAACACGCCATGCCTCTCCCTGTACAAGTTCAAATGCAGTACCATCTTCTTCATTTGGAGCTGAAATCCTTACACAACATCCATCTTCCCCCTGATGCTCTTCCAGCTCCCATTCTGCTGGATACTCAAAGCAAATACTTGCATTAGAATATTGTTGCTCTGTCTGGTATTCTCCTCCCTCTTCTTCTGTGGTATTTGTAATACTCTTATTTTCTTCTTCAAAACTTTCTAAATCTTCACTATTGTTCACTCTAATTTCTTCTGAAACAGCAACTGTATTCAACTCTCCCCTTTGTTTCTTCCCGTAATCTTCTCTACCACATGCTGTCATTAAAACAGATATCAATAATAAAATTACCACCTTGATTTTCATAAATTTCTCCTTTTGTAAATGCTGTTGGTTTTTCAAATACTATCTTATTTTCAAAACAGTCACTGTGTTACTTTTTTCACTCACACTCTTAGGACATAATCATAATTTTCTTCCTAAATATATCACAAACGCATGACCAGCACAATATTGTTTGACAATTGCACTTATTTATCAAAATATACTCTCTCCTACACAAAGTGCTCCCCAGCCCACCATATCATTTGGATATTGTGTTACCCCCGGTAGCTTCCTTACGCCATCTGTCAAGAACGCTTTCAGTTTTTGTCCGTAAAGGTAAATATCATTTCCTCGTACAATGCCATACTCCATTAGTAACGCTGCACTACCTGCTACAAAAGGCGCTGCAAACGATGTTCCTGACACCTGCTCATAGGTCCCTTCAGGTGTAGGAACTGTTATATCAACTCCAGGAGCCACCAAGTCCGGCTTATTAAACGCAATACCAAACGGGATATTTTGTCCGGTTGTTCGTCCCTCTTCATAGCGATACACATATCCTCTTCCTGAAAAATCTGCATAATTCTGTCTCCGTGGATCATAAGCTCCAACCGTTATCGCACGCATCGAGGTTGATGGAATGGTAAGTGTAACCTCTGGTGTTGGAAGGAAAAATCCGGTCCCTGCATTGCGTACCGCATAACTAGGTAAATAAAACCGATACTCTCCTGTTATCACATCAACAGGCGCTAATTCAAAACGCCAGATTCCCTCATTGATATAGGTTTTCTGTGGAATGAAGTCAATAAAGATCTCCTGATTTACCGAATACGGTAATGGCTCTCCTATATAACACAGAAGCTGTGTCTGTTCTAGCGTTTTACGCACCGTATCCAATTGGTTTGTTTCTAATATTAGTTCTTCTCCCCCTGGCGAAAGAATTCTTAATCGAAACCTGTCATTAAAATGCTTCCAAAGCTGAACACTTAATCCTGTTTCATATTGTGTTACTGCCAGTTCAACATTCGCTATTTCGAGCGCAGTTCCTGCTGTATGTCCATTAGAGTTCCCTTCGTTTCCGCTCCCGATTACAATGGATGTTCTTCCTATCTCAGAAGCATTATCAATGAAACGTTCTAATAAAGAACCGCCTCTATGGTCACCGTAAGTATTTCCAAAGCTAAGGTTGATTACGACCGGTCTGTCTAATGCCACTCCCATATTCACTGCGTAGGTTATCCCACGCATTAGTTGTGTTGTTCTTGGAAACGTGTTCGGCAAAGGAGTAGCAAGTTTAACGATTATAAGCTCTGCCTCTGGTGCTACTCCTGTTTTTGTTCCTGCTGCCACTCCGGCAACTGCGGTCCCATGCCCTGAAGTATCCCTATGTGGCACAATCTGAAATCCTTTTTCTCTGCTATCTGTAGCAAGTGCTTCATCAATCCTCTCTCTTGTATACAAAACGCCTTCCCGATATCCTTCTGGCGGAAGTTGCCCTTTTTCTTCATTCGGTTTAGCTGCCTGATCCCAAATTGCCAGAATTCGGGTTTTTCCATTCGCTAATCGAAATTCCGGTGAAAAATAATCAATCCCACTATCTAATACAGCTATAATTACTCCCTTTCCACTTAGGTTCGGTGAACGCTGTGTTACTTGCGGAATACAAGATATATCTTTCGCATAAGTATCTATACTTTGCCGAACATCCATAGCAGAATCCTTTCTTTGTTAAATTCAAGTTTGCGTGTTAAAGTGAGCCATGCTGGACAGTGGCTAAATTGCTCGTCGGGAGCTTGCTCACGTAAGAGCAACTTTAGCCAATGGACAATACGGCGAACGCCGCGACAACGAGCAACGCAAGTTGCGAGTG
>JAXJRB010000200.1:0-4877 GCA_036310845.1 Lachnospiraceae bacterium
ACCTTATCACCCTTCATCAGCGTAAGTTGGAAAAACTAAAAAATATTAAGCAGGCATATTTAAATGAAATGTTTGTGTGATAGGGGGATGTGTATGAGTGAACAAAAAAAGATAATTAATTTTACGGTTGCTTGTGTGAATGAATTTGCTCAAAGGTATAATATTAGCGTAAAGGAAGCGTTTCAATATTTATTTCAGTTTAAAGGCATAGAATTTTTAAAAGAGAATTATGAGGTAGAACATCTGATGTCTGTAGATGCTGTAGTAGAAGACCTTTTTATTTTATGTAAGAGAAATGGAGGCATGCTATGAAATTATATCATGGAAGTAATACACAGATACGGAATATTAATCTTTCAATGTGCAGACCGTATAAAGATTTTGGTAAGGGATTCTATCTGACAGATATAAAGGAGCAGGCAGAACGGATGGCAATAAGAGTCTCGAAAATTTATGGTGGAAATCCTGTGTTAAATATATTTGAGATACAAGACAATTATATAGAGTTGCCTAATATGAATATTAAAAATTTTGGTGAGCAGACAACGGAAGATTGGGCAAAATTTGTAATGAATAATAGAAATCGCTCTTTTGAGAATATAAGAGATATTTTGTGTAATCTGGATAATAAATACGATATTGTCATTGGACCGGTAGCTGATGATAATATGGCATTGTTATTTCGACAATATGAAAACGGATTAATAGATTTTCATACTTTGTTGAAAGGAATGATTTACAAAAAAACATCAATGCAATATTCCTTTCACACAGAGAAAAGTATAAAGCTTTTGCGAAAGGTGGAGGATGGAAATGAGTAAGCAAGAGCAATTGATAGAATATATAATACAGGATATTGTAGAAATGATTACAAATAATCAAAAGATAGAGTTTGATATTGCAATGAATCTGCTCTATAATTCAGAAGTATTTGATAAATTACAGGATAAAGAAACAGGTCTGTATCAAGAAAGCTCAGCATATGTATATGATTTGTTCCAAGATGAGATGAATTTTGGACATATTGTTCAAGCAGAGATATAAGAAAGAAACAGGAGGCGTTTATGAGTAATAGTCCAAAGAGTGCATCTGAGAAATCTTTTCAAGAGAATTTTGTAAAAGAACTTGAGAAATATAAATGGAAAGCGATAGAAGAATTGAATGGAAATACACATGAAGTTACAGTAGACGATCTCATAGTTTTTTGGAGAAGTGAGCTGAATCGTATAAATGCTGATCAATTGGAAGGTGTTGAATTAACGGACAATGAGTTTGCACAAGTTATGTCAAAAGTTAATCAGATAAAAAATAGCTATGAAGCAGCGAAGATACTTTCAGCAGAAAATTCTGTTGGTAAGATTGATGGAATTTTCAGAGATGATAATCCAAAGATTACCAGAAAACAAATAACACTTACCATTTTTAGAAAAGCAGAGGTTCGAGGTGGTGATTCTAGCTATAGAGTTGCTCGAGAAGTCAGAACGAAAAATAATAACAGATTTGATATCATTCTTTTGATTAACGGCTTACCACTTATAAATATTGAACAAAAACGAACAGATAAGGATATAGAGGAAGCATATTATCAATTCCGAAGATATTATAAGGATGGAGAATATTGTAATAATTTTATGGCATTTTCGCAAATGATGGTGGTGACTACAGAAATAGAAACCAGATATTTTGCAACGCCTAAATCAATAGATGAATTTAATTTATCCTTTTTATTCCACTGGGCCGATGAAAAAAACAGAGTGATTAATGATTATAGAGAACTTATAAAGTCTTTTCTGATGATTCCTATGGCACATCAAATGGTAGGAGATTATCTTGTAATTGATGAAGCTGAACAAGAAGAAGAACGTAGACATTTGTTGTTACGTCCATATCAGGTATATGCATTAAGAGCAATTGAGAAGGCTGCAATGGGATATGATAATGAGGAAAGAAAGCCTCATGGAGGCTTTGTATGGCATACAACCGGTTCGGGAAAAACAATTACAAGTTTTAAAACAGCATTATTTCTTGCTACAAGAGCAGGGTTTGACAAGGTTGTATTCTTGGTTGATAGAAAGGAACTGGATAGTAATACAAGCAAAAAGTTTAAGGAATATTCGAAATTTGAGCCGGTTGATGTGGATGATACGCCGCATACTTACAGGTTGAAGACTAGACTGAAAAGTCCCGGAAATTCGATTATTGTAACAACAACACATAAGTTAAGTGCTCTGGTAAAATATTATAAAGAACAGAATGATTATTCCATTACAGAGAAAAAAATTATTTTTATAATTGATGAAGCTCATAGAAGCACTATGGGTGAAATGATGCAGATAATTAAGGCGTATTTCAAAAAGAATGGATTATTTTATGGATTTACAGGAACGCCATTGTTTGATGAAAACAGTATAAAAGGAAGAGTAAATGAAAACAGTGAGCTAATAAAAACAACGCAAGATTTATTTGGTCCTAAGTTACATGAATATACTATTGATTCCGCAATAGCAGATAGAAATGTTTTAGGTTTTCATGTGGATTATATTAATACTGGAGAATTTGAAAGTTACTATGAATTGCGAGATAAAATTATTGATGCCAGAAAAGAAGAACACCCGGAAATAGCGGATAGAGACATTGAAAGAGATGTAATGCAGTTAAGTGATCTGGCGGTAGAAAAAGAAGCAGTAGAAAGAAATATTTTAATATATCAGGATGAAACACACATTCCGAAGGTAGTTTGTGAGATTCTTGAAAATTGGAATGCACAGTCCCAAAATAGATACTTTAATGCCATTTTGACGGCAAAATATAAATCAAGAGTTATTAAATACTATCATGAGCTAAAAAAGCAGATGAAGGAGAAGGGGATTCAGCTTAATATAGCCATGACGTTTAGTGTTGGAAATGAAAATGGAGATGATTCTAACGATAACATACAACATGTACCTGATGAGGTATTAGAAGAAATGCTTACAGATTATAAGAGTTTTACAAATCTGGAGTTGAATATTGATGACTTGAAATCTGGCAGAAGAAACGATTATTTTGAAGACCTTATTGAACGAACAAAGCGTGGTGGTAGTGGGATAAGTGACAGAAATATTGACTTGATTATAGTTGCGGATCAATTACTGACTGGTTATGATTCAAAGAAATTAAATACTTTGTATGTAGATCGAAATTTGGAATTACAAGGATTGGTTCAGGCTTATTCAAGAACAAACAGATTGTTTGGTAAAGAAAAAGAGTTTGGAACGATTATTAATTTTCAATATCCTGCAATTTCTAAAGGATGTGTTGAAATGGCGCTTCGCTTGTATGGAAGTGGCGGTAATAGTTCCAAGATAATTGTCGATACATATATGGTGGCAGCAGAAAAGTATAAAAGATTAGTAGCTGATATGGTGCCTGCGCTTCCAAAACCTTCTGAATGGAAAAAGTTAGAACATAATGAGGAAGAAAAAACAGCATTCCTCAAAGCTTACAAGGCGGCTGCGGAACAATATAATTGTTTGCAACAGTATTATGAGTATAAGTGGGATGATGTGGCTTTTGGCATTGATGAGCACACTTGGAAGAAGTATGTGGGGGCTTATCGGAACTTAACAAGAGAAGAGAAAACAGAGGAACCATTACCTATAATAAGATCTATTGGGAAAACAAGACTTGTTGGTACAGAAGTGATAGACGCTGGATATTTTATGAAATGGATTATCGGAAAGACATATACTGTGGGTGATGTTCAGTGTGTAGATGATGAAACATTGCGAATTATATATGAGCAGATTCAGGAAGTAAGTGATATGGGTGATAGTATCAAGGCGGAATTGTTAAAACGTTTCGTGGATGAAGAACTTATTCAAGGTAAAGTGTCCTCGGCGTTGCCTTTTGATGTTGCATTTGATAATTGGTGTAAAGAAGAAATGAAAGAGAAGGTAATAGCACTAGCTCTAAAATGGGGACTGGATAAAGAATTACTAAATAAGGCGGTACAGTCATATGATGTAACGATGCCAGAAAAGATACCTTATATGGAGGAATTGGGGAAATCTCTTTGTTATGAAAATGCATTAGAAAAAGCTCCTAATATTTTGGTTCACAATATGGAGTTACGAGTAAAACTTCCTAAAGAGATTAAAGAGATTAAAGAAAAATATTTGTAATGAATAATTATGCAGAAAGAGACAGCAGAAATGGTGTCTTTTTTTGCGCTTTTTGGTATGTAGACAAAAAAGTTTGGGAACAGCGTAAGTTTTCGGATTGCTATAGAATGAGTTCTGGTTATGCATTCAAAATGAGTGATTATTGTGATGGTGGAATTGGGTTAATAAATGGTGAGTCCATTCAACATGGAATAATAAATGATGACAATTTAAACCACTTACCAGAATCATTTATTCAACAATATCCAGATTTTGTTTTGAAAGAAGGAGATATTGTCGTTGGGTTAAATCGCCCAATTACAAATGGTAACATTAAAATTGCAAGAATACCAAGTAAATACAATGATTCTTTGCTATATCAAAGAGCTGGAAAGATAGTTTACAAAGAGAATTGCGATAAAAATTTTTCGTATGTTCTTCTATCCCAAGAAATATTAAAACATACATTGGTGGAGGCAGTTGGTTCTGACCAACCTTTTATTAGCACATCAAAATTAGATAAATGGCAAATGATGATACCCTCAAATATTGAAGAACAAAAGAAAATAGGTAACTATTTCAGAAACCTCGACCACCTTATCACCCTTCATCAGCGTAAGTTGGAAAAACTAAAAAATATTAAGCAGGCATATTTAAATGAAATGTTTGTGTGATAGGGGGATGTGTATGAGTGAACAAAAAAAGATAATTAATTTTACGGTTGCTTGTGTGAAT
>JAXJRB010000201.1:0-4223 GCA_036310845.1 Lachnospiraceae bacterium
GAGGACTAAGATATTCTTGACATCCTGTTCCTCGTTGTTCATGGCGATGTAAACGCTGATTGCACCCACAATAGCTACAACACCAGCAATTGCATAACACAATTTCACTACAAACGGAATATATTTTGCAATTTCTTCCGTTACTTTAGCCAAGGCTGAGGTTCCAGCACTGTAATCACCTGCAGCATTTTGTGCAAATGTGACAACAGGGGATGCGACTGCGAGAAAAAGGGCTAAAGCTCCAGCTTTTACATGTCTCACTGCTGACTTTGCACGCGAACACACGCCTTTAACTTTGCTTTTAAATTTCTTAAACATCTTAAATCTCTTTTTTAGTTTTTACTTATTATATCACTCTTCTGCAGCAGAGTGATTCACAACATCTCGGATGTTAATCCTGGTACGTGCACTTGCCAGTTTCACAGCTTTGACGGTTGTTTCTTGTTATATCCGATACCCAAAGAATGCTGGGAAAACAATGGATGCTCCCACCATAAAGAGGCACGATCCGACCAATGACATAATATGCTTGGTTATTTCACCTTCGCCAGTCTGCATCTTGAAGTATATCTGTAGTGCAGAAATGATGCACATGATACCTGCTATAGCATAACTGAGGTATAGAACATATAGCATCATGGTGACTGTGAAGTCATGAGCAGAAGCAAGCGCATCAGCTCCCCAGGAATAGTTCACACTGCCACACTTTGCGGACGCTGCTTGAGTGTTCAGTAGTAGGGTGAGTACTGTAAGAGAGTAAACTGGTAGCAATTTCTTCTTAAATATTGTCTTGTACCTCTTGATTTTCAGTATCATCGTGGCCTTTTTCATTCTTTAAATCTGTAGGTGTGGACTTTTCTATTACTTTTTTTATAGCTATTGGAGGCTCACCGTGAGTCATGGCGGATTTCATTGTCGCTTCCATGAGCTCACCGGTTTGTTCTACTTCTATTTCCTCCATATCGTTATAGGTCACCTCAATCTTCTTTTGTGCAGGAGTTATCGGCGCACCACTAGCATCTAATTTTGTTTCTTGTTCATTGATAGGTGGAGTAGCTTCTTGAGCGGATTGCAGATTAGTTTCATCCCATGTAATACCTTCACCATCGTTATCTTTAGCAACCCTGAAGCCTGATTCGGTTTCCTCTACGGTTTTACTTGTTTCAGAAGGCATGTCATCCACTTCAAAATACTCTGTAGTAACATTATTCTGGTCATGTGGCTTTCCATACAAATCCATGCTAATTGTAATAATGTAGTATGCTACATAAACCACTGTAAGTATTGCAGCAAAAATCCAAAAAGTGCTCATGTGATCGACTCAGTTTTATACTTGTTAATTATCTTATATTTTGCCAGACATCAGTCCTATGTTTTGCCAAACAAAACTGTTTTTAGTTGTCTGGGTGAAGCCAAGTTAAAAACAAAATCTATATATGAAACAATAGTCTATTAATAATTTACCCTTTTGTTAACGAATTTTTGATATAATACTTAAATGGTACTCTGTTTTGGTACTCTAAATGTTTTTTAAGAAAATAAAAAGACCTCAATCCCCAAAAGGGTGAGGTCTCATGTTTTGCCAACAACAAAGGATGGCATTGTACAATGAAAAGCTATTTTGTTCTTAACAAATTTATTCTTTATCCTGTCTTTTTTTCTTTCCTAAAAGATAATCGTTAATATCATTGTAATCATTATATAAATGTGACATAAGTGTGGTATGTTCACCCAAAGTTTTCTCTATGACACTGAAAGCCCGTAGCCCAGCGTCATCATTGTCTAGATAGCAATATACATGGTTGTACACTTCCATGAACGGAATTGCTTTATGTACAATACTGGTAGAGTTAAGTATTATGCAGTCATTTGGATATGGCTGTGTAATATCGTTTTTGGAACTGCGTAGAAGAGTCTGGTAAGAGAGAAAATCCATAAATCCTTCAAAAACACAACATGATTCTGTGTGTTTCTCTTTTGAAACGGGAATAAGACTCAGTGATTTTTCACCATGACAACCTTTGAAGAAAGCATTCCTGATTTCCATACCGCCTACAATGTTTGGGAAGCATATACCAAAATATTCACGACCATAGGCACAATAATGTATCTCCTTACAATACTTCATCCCTATATCCAATGGTATGCAGCGTTTCATCAAATAACTAAGTAAGGCTTTATGAGTTAGTTCTACAATTCGAATATCGCGTATATCACTAGCACTAGGACGTTGTGGATTGATATAAACATGATGCTTCTTTATGGGGTGTTCCATATCGTTGCTATTAGAGAATAAACGATATTGTTCTTCCAACCAGGTAACAGCCTTATGAAACGTGCAGTTGCCATTGAGCTGTATGGCTAAATCTATGACATTACCACCAATACCTGCTCCTAAATCATTCCAGAGATTTTTTCTTGTTGAAACAGAAAAGGAGGGTGTCCTATCTTCCCTTAGTGGAGAATGATACATCCATTGGGTGTTTGCTCTGTTCTTGGATACAGGATTGTAACCCAAATGGTTTAATAACCTTGTAATCTCAATATTCTTTAGTTCTTCTATTTCCATAATTTCTTATCTGTTGTTGGCAGTATTGCTAATTTATAGGTGTCCTACTTGAAGTGGTGTAGCGGTTTAATCCCTATAGGCACTATACTAAACTACACCGCTTCAATAAGTACATTCTGGTGTATAATGAAAATTTCTGTTATACACATAGCCTTTACCTTCCTTTTTAATGATTTCGTTCTTCATCAAAAATTTCAGCACGTTTATATGGATATTTCTGGATCGCTCGAAACCGATGAAAGCATAACCTACACCCATCCTCTCCAATAGGGGAGAATAAGTGATAGGTTCTGAAACATTCTCAAATGCTATATCAAGAGCCTTTCGGTGAAGGTCTTCACCCAAAAGCTCAAAATCGAAATTCTTCTTGATCTTTTTAGGACGGAATTCATGACCTTCTACAAGCTCAGGAAGACCTTCTTCGTTTATTCTGAAAGCGAAGGGAATAAAATCCTTATCACGTATTAGGGTAGCCTGGACTTCACTGATGTTTCCATCATTTTCATTCTTTGTAACCTGCAATATTGTCTCTGCCTTGTGGTTTAGTTCGGTTCCAATATGACCACGTACATTGTCATCTGCCTTATTGAGATGGAGGACGGTATGGATGTGCAGATTATATTGACTCGTCCATCTCATAAGTAGTCCGATGACTTCTGCCGCTTCTGTAGAGTTGTTGATATCAAACAGTAAATCTCGTAAGCCGTCAATGACTACAAGTCCCACGTCTGTACGTTCTGCCAATGCAAACTCAATAATTTGTCTTCTGTCTAAAGGACTATATTCTCTCAACATGACAAATTCAATGAGTTCACAATCTTGGTCAGAAGGGAATCCAGCCAATTTATTGATTCTTTCAAGTACTTTGTGGCAATGGAATGAACTTTGCTCTGTATCAAAATACAATACTTTGTTCTTGTTGTCAGGAAAGTTAGCTTCATAATTAAGAACCTTTTTTCCAGTAAGTGCGGCTGCAACGATAGCACAAACGTTGAAGGTCTTCTTTGATTTACCTTTTCCGGTAGATGCACTGAAATTTCCTAATGTGCTAATCGTAGAATTGCTGACTTGAATTACCTCTGGGGGTGTCTTGTATTTATCGGTTGCCTTGATGAGAATACTTTCCCATATCGATTTGAAATTTTCTGATGTGATTTTTGTTTCCATATTATATGTTGTTGATTTTATTAATACTCAACCACTCATCTAACTCATGACGGTAGAAAAATATTTTTCGGTTGGGTTTACTAAATGCTATTTGTGATGATTTTACAAGTTGATAAAGTTTATATACTGATACGCCTATATAATTCGCTGCTTCTTGTGTGGTGTACACCTTTTTCTCTTCACTTAGTTTATCTTCCAAATTAGCTACACGAACTTTTAAATTCTCCATCTTTTGCTTTGAGTGTGTCATCTCTTTTTCTATTCGTTCTGAAAGCATATCGAGTTTACAACTCAAATTATATATGTCCTGATTGTTGATTCTTGCTCTCATTCTTTTCTGTATCTCTTATTTGATGGTTTGAAATGTTTGAATTGTTTCTCCAGAGTTTCGTCCATTTCTTTTTGCGTAGGCACTCTGTAGCTGTTTACCCATGCGTCAAGGTCGGCCTTTGCGAAATAGTATGTTTTACTGGGTGGTGTATAATAA
>JAXJRB010000202.1:0-16663 GCA_036310845.1 Lachnospiraceae bacterium
AAAGCTTAATTCTGTATCACTACATGATACTAGCTTTACTTCTGTTCCTCCTATTGTTACATGCATCTTGCTTGATGATGCAAAGTTCTGACCTGTTACCGTTACCTTCTGATTCGTCAATTCTTCTCCACTTGATGGGCTGATTCCTGTTACTGTCAATGGAGTATTATTCACTACTGTTGTACATTCATACTGAATAGTTTGGATCTCTTGGGTATCTGTTCGCATTATTACTACATCATATACACCTGCTACAAAGGTATTCGGCACATAGAAGCTTAATTCTGTATCACTACATGATACCAGCTTTACTTCTGTTCCTCCTATTGTTACATGCATCTTGCTTGATGATGCAAAGTTCTGACCTGTTACCGTTACCTTCTGATTTGTCAATTCTTCTCCACTTGATGGACTGATTCCTGTTACTGTCAGTGGAGTATTATTCACTACTGTTGTACATTCATACTGAGTACTTTGAGTCTCTTGGGTATCTGTTCGCGTTATTACTACATCATATACGCCTGCTACAAAGGTATTCGGCACATAAAAGCTTAATTCTGTATCACTACATGATACTAGCTTTACTTCTGTTCCTCCTATTGTTACATGCATCTTGCTTGATGATGCAAAGTTCTGACCTGTTACCGTTACCTTCTGATTCGTCAGTTCTTCTCCGCTTGATGGAGTGATTCCTATTACCGTCAAAGGAGTATTATTTACCTCGGTTGTAAATTCGTATTGTACTGTTGCTGTTTTATTCAGTTTGCTATTAGTAATTATAATATCATATATTCCTGCTGCAAACGTATTTGGTACATAGAAACTTAATTCTGTATCGCTACATGATACCAATTTTACCTCTGTTCCTCCTACTGTCACTGTCATCTTACTTGATGATGCAAAATTAGTACCCGCAATCGTCACTTTTTGATTTTCATATTCAACGCTGCTTGCAGGAGTAACGCTAGAAATCGTCATATCAGGAACATCCTTCGGTAAATAAGTATATTGTCCTGTATATTGAGTTCCATCTCTATCCGTTATTACGATATCAACATCTCCTGCTCCAAATGAATTTGGCACATAGAATGCTAACGAATTTTTATTCTTTGTATCATAGCTAACTACTTTTACAACAGTTCCCCCTACCGTTACTGTAAGTTGTGTTGCCTTTTTAGCTGTCAAGGTAATTCCTGTAACAGTTACCTTGGCACTCTTATACTCTAATCCACTGTCAGGAGTTACCGTCATAGGTGGGATTGGCGTTGATGAAATAAAATTTACAGCTAATGGTGCACTTACCTGTCCATCAGGATTTGTTACTGTAATGGTATCTGTTCCAACAACATGTGCAGGCATTGTAAAAGTAATCTGATTATTTGAAATCACTGCATTGGAAATCGCTGTTGAGCCAAGATTAACTATCGCACTGTCATTAATATAATTTCCTGTAATTACAACCTGTTCGCCACCTGCTATATCAAAATCCGTTTGATTAATAGAAATGATTTCAGGAGAATGCTTATTCACCGTAATCGCAACCTTATCCAAAACAATACTCTTGCTTCCACCAGTATAAGAAGTATATACTACGCTTCCTGAAGAAACATGATTATATATACCAGGAACTGTATTTCCCTTTACTTTCAACTGATAGGTTAGATGTACTATACCTTTTCCTAGTTGATTCATATCCCAACGCAGCTTTTGACCGTTAATATATGGCTGGGGTATATTACTATCTGTTGAACCAGCAACTAACTCAAACTGATCACTTATTACCTGTGATACTACAACATTCTTTGCATTTGCATAACCGATTTTCTCAGAAATTTTCTGATATACATCTGGCAAACCACTTGAAGGCCATACAAAGTAGTGATCCGCTTCTGAAGTTGCCATCTTCATCAAATTTTGATTAGCTGCACTTGTCTGACTACTAGTTAACGCAACTGTATAGAATGAATAACCATTCGCTTTTGCCCTTTCCGCAGCCTGTAATGCCAATGCCAAATCATCCGCTTCACCGTCTGTCATCAAAACAATAGAACCTTCTGCACTGCTTCTCTTTCCTGCAAGAAGTTCTACCGCTTTATCAACAGCTAAATCAATCCTAGTCGTTCCAGTACTTGTAAGAGTATCAATATACTCTTTTAATTTATCTTTATTCGTTGTTATCTCATATGATGATACTGTGCTTTCATAATCTACGATACCAATACGATGTGTTGTCAAATCTACCAAATCTACAAAATCTTTCGCAGCAGTAATCATATCACTTAAATAACTACTCATACTACCCGAACGGTCAATCACTAATATAACATCATTCGGCATAACTTTGCCTTCATATGGAATTCCTTCCAATGTAATATCAACATTTACCACTTCATCTTCATAAATACTTGTTGGTGTTACCGAAATACTCGCCTTCACTTGATCATCATCTGCTGCATTTACAGGTGATACAGGCACTAATGCACAGATTAAGCATAACACCAAAAAAGCAGACCATAGCCTTTTTATATTAATATGCATATTATTTTCCTCCTCTTAAAAGTCCTCGAAACAGAAGAAGCCGGTTTGAAACCGGCTCCTCCCTTTAATTAATGTACATTATGATAATATCTTATTGTTAGATACCTTCATTATCCTAAGATAGAAAGTACACCCTGGTTAGACTGGTTAGCCTGTGCAAGCATTGACTGACCTGCCTGAGAAAGGATATTAGCGTTAGAGTACTTAACCATCTCTTCTGCCATATCTGTATCACGGATTGCAGATTCAGCAGCCTGAGTATTCTCAACGATATTGTCAAGATTCTTAATAGTATGCTCTAATCTGTTCTGAACAGCACCAAGAGCAGATCTCTGTGTAGATACCTTCTGTAATGCTTCTGCAATAACATCGATTGCATCTGTAGCATTGTCACCTGTTTCATCAACGATACCAACTGCTGTACTAGATAACTTGTTAACTCCAAGAGCTGCTGCTGACATAGATTGGATGTTTGTAGCAATCTTATTAGTTCTTGCAGAATCAGCACCTACATGTAAGCTGAAGCTTAAATCAGCTGTAACTTCTGCAGTATTCTTGGTAGTATACTCACCAATACCATCAGCATCAACAGCCTGTGTCGCCTGAGAATCTGAGTAGAGTCCACCAGTATATGCACCATTCTCATCAAAATACTTATTTAGTGCAATACCTGATACTTCATCACCATCTGCATTATACAGCTTCTTCATAGACTCATTAGCCTTCAAGTCAGTATCTGCTAATGCATTAGCCTGATAATCAGTATCAATGTCATCGTCTTTACCACCTGCAAATGTTAATACTCTGAAATTATCCTTCATCTCAGCAAAATCAACATCTGTTCCATCTGTTTCTACATTTTTCAGATAATCAGATAAATCCTGACCTGCTGCAATTCTAGTAATCTCGCTTGTATCTGTATTCAGGATATATGTATCCTTATCGTCTTTGGATGTAATAATACCTGTATCCTCATCAAACTCCAACTTTGCTGCATCTAGTTCAACATTCTTAAATGCGACATAATCTTCGCTTGCATCAAGATTTGTAATAGCACCTGTTATTGTTCCATTATTACCAACTGTTACATCTCCATCTCCTGCGCCGAAATACTTTGTAAAATCATCACCCTTAGAAATAACATCGGCTGTTAATGGAGAACTAGATGTTGCTGATGCGATAGATGCAGATACCATATAAACGTTATCATTACTAATATAATCAACCTTTTTCTCAACAGAGTCTTTGTTGCTACCAAGGTTCGTTGTGTAAGTTACTGCATAGTTAGCTGTATAAACCTTTGATGTTGCCTTTGTTGAATCACCCTTTAACAAATATGTTTCGTTAAACTTGGTTGTCTCAGCAACACGGTCGATTTCAGTTACTAACTGATCAATTTCATCCTGAATATACTGACGGTCTGTTGTAGAGTTTGTTCCGTTAGCTGCCTGAACTGCTAATTCGTTCATTCTCTGTAACATATCGGTAACTTCTTGTAAAGCACCTTCAGCTGTCTGTACAGATGAAATACCATCTTCTGCGTTTGCAGATGCCTGATCAAGACCTCTAATCTGCTTTCTCATCTTTTCAGAAATAGAAAGACCAGCTGCATCATCTGCTGCACGGTTAATCTTATAACCTGAAGAAAGCTTTTCTGTAGAGCCTGCTACTGTACCCTGTGTAATACCTAACATTCTGTTTGAGTTCATTGCCTGTAAATTGTGCTGTACGATCATAATTATTTCCTCCTTGAAATATGAAATCCTGCGACTTCCTTGCCGCATTGTGTTTCCTCGCGTTCCTCCATTCCATTGTCAGAATCTCCGAGGCTGGTGTCATGAGAACTATAAGTCGGCCGCCTCTGTGTTCTTCTACACCATTGGTAAGTATCTCTATTCAGTTTTTGTTGGAAGCTAAGTGTTTTACTTTGCTTCTTACTATATATATCGGTACTAAAGGACTATTTCTTTAGTCCGTTATATAACTTTTTTATTATTTTTATGCTTTTGTTTATTTCAAATTTGTAAGGCACAAAAATAAGAACATGTACATAAATCACCTACTCCTAGCAATTCTATGACTGTCCTTATACATTAATTACGATATATCACAGATATTCTCTGCTATTATCCCTTATACTCCCAAACTACTTCTACCAAATACGCCTTACTCCATCAGCTGTATTTGATTTCCTTCACATATTATATATCGGCTCTGGTTTCTAAAACTTTAGCCTTTTTGTAAAAAAAGTTCCCTCAATCTTTTTTTACTATATAAACTTTCCTTCTGTTATTATTTTACTATATTGTTCAAAAAATTGCAACAATTTTCTGTTTATTTTGATTTATATTTGAAAAAGCCGGATTACTCCGGCTTTTTCCCTTACCATTTTCATTCTCTAACAATAAATTAACCAAGAATAGACATTACTCCCTGATTAGCCTGATTAGCCTGTGCAAGCATAGACTGACCTGCCTGAGACAGAATGTTTGCATTAGAGTATGCAACCATTTCTTCTGCCATATCCGTATCACGAATCTGACTCTCAGCTGCTGTGGTATTTTCAACAATATTATCGAGGTTCTTGATGGTATGCTCTAATCTGTTCTGAACTGCACCAAGAACAGATCTCTGCGTAGATACCTTCTGCAATGCATTTGCAATAACATCAATCGCATCTGTTGCATTATCGCCTGTTTTATCCACAATTCCTACTGAATTGCTCTTAAGCTTATTAATACCCAATGCTGCTGCTGACATAGACTGAATATTCGTATAAATCTTATTTGTTCTTGCTGAATCTGCGCCTACATGAAGACTAAACTCCAAATCCGCAGTTGCCTCTGCAGTATTCTTAGTAATGTAATCCATCAATGCATATGTTGCATTATTACCATCTTCTACTGCTTTTGTCGCTTGTGAATCAGCATATAGTCCACCTGTATAGTTTCCATTTTCATCAAAATAATTATTTAATGCAATTCCGGAAATCTCCTCGCCATCAGCATTATAAAGCTTCTGCATAGATTCATTTCCCTTAAAATCTTCCACTCCAACTACAGATGTTCCACCGATAGAGTTATCTACATCATTATCAGTATTTCCACCTGCCCACGCAAGTAGTCTATATTGGTCTTTCATTTCTGCGAAAGATACCAATCCACCTGCCGGGTCAGCAGTTTCAATATTCTGCATATAAGAAGATAAATCTTCCCCCGCCTGAACTCTAATAACCGTATCGGTCTCTGTATCAAGAATATAAGTATCCAATCCAGCATCAGACGTAAGCAAACCATCGGTAAAATCTAAATCCTGAGGTACTAATGCAGTATTAACAAATGCAACATATTTATCTTCATCAATAACTACATTATTCGTTTCAGCATTATCAATTACTTCACCAGACTGTAAATACTTTGTCACATCATCACCTGCCTTGAATGTATCTGCAGACAAAGGCATATTTTCTGTCATAGAAGAAATTGAACTTGATACAATATATAAATTATCAAGACCATTATAATCTATCTTCTTTGTTACTGCTCCTGAATTACTTCCAAGATTGGTTGTATATGTAACTGCATAATTTACCGTATATACCTTCGTAGTAGCCTTGCTGTCATCACCCTTTAACAGGTATGTCTCATTGAACTTAGTTGTCTCTGCAACTCTATCGATTTCTGTTACTAGCTGATCGATTTCGTCCTGGATATACTGACGATCTGTTGTAGAGTTTGTTCCATTTGCAGCCTGAACTACTAATTCATTCATTCTCTGAAGCATATCGGTAACTTCCTGCAAAGCACCTTCTGCTGTCTGTACAGAGGAGATACCATCTTCTGCGTTTGCAGATGCCTGATCAAGACCTCTCATCTGCTTTCTCATTTTTTCGGAAATAGAAAGTCCTGCTGCATCATCTGCTGCACGGTTAATTCTATAACCACTGGAAAGCTTCTCTGTTGAACCTGCCACCTTCTTTGTTGTAATGCCTAACATTCTGTTAGAATTCATTGCCATTAAATTGTGCTGTACTACCATAATCATTTCCTCCTTGAAATTAAACATATTTGTGCGACTTCCCTGCCGCTGTTAATAGTAGTTTCTCTCTTTACTCTTTTGGTAAGCATTATGAAATTGTAATTTTGTGCCGTTAAAGCATACTGCTATACCGGCACGCTTTATATAGAAACGGATGGAATGCAGAAGAGGAAGTAGCCATAGGCGTACTTCCTCTTGTCTTGTCCGTTTTATATACTTGTTCTAACAAGAATCGATACCCCTTTACATGCTTTGGTCATGTTCTGTATTCTTTATCCAATAGCATGTTTTACACACTATATCCATCCTTGTCTTCTGTAATCAAGCTATCCATGCCTGATTCCTGTTACTTTTTTCTGTCCATCAATTGCGGATCAACCGTATTGATTCTGCTCATGGACTTGTAATACGTTGCTGCTGCACTACTAGATACCTTCATCTGCCTGATTTCCTGACGTTTCATACGGAATACGGTCTCCAGCGCTGCCCGATTGCGCTTCTCCTGTGCCTCAATCGCCACACCTTTTTCTACGGCTGTTCGGATAAGCTCCTGCAATACCAGCACCTGACTGCGATACTTGTCCGGCTGCTTCTGCACCTCATCCTTAATCCGTTCATAGGTCGAGGTAAATCCGTCATCCAGACGGTTTATCTCATCTATGAGTTCTCCCTTTTCATCCATCGTCTTGTCATAGGCTTCCATATCCATCGGCTGATGAGCTGATATCTCTGCCTGTTCCTTATTCAGAACGCTAATCTTATCTAATACTTCATTTTTCTTCTCAAGGCTTTCTATCAATATCTGTAAATATCCTTCTGTCATGCCTTTCCCCCTGCTCTACACTGCTGTCATTTATCAAGTTCCTGTTCTTCCCATAGCACCAGGTGCGTATCCAACGGAATTACGCTGTCCTCCTGCAATCTTGCTCTGAGCTGCCGGATTACTCTTATCCGTAGCTACCTTCTTCATAACTTCCTTCCAATTATCTCTCATGGAACGAAGATGCTTCACTACCTCTCCCATAATCTCAGGGTCTTTTGCAATATTCGCTTCATGGCATCTTCTCAGCAGATATACATAGACCTTCTCGAAATCTTCCCATATCGGATATTTCTTGTCTAATGTTTCTCTGAAGTTCTGAATAATCTTCTCTACCTTAACTACATTCTCATGAGCCTTGGCAGGGTCTTTATTTTCCATTGCCATAATCGCAATATTACCGAATTTAATCGCACCCTCATATAGCATAAGTGTTAATTCTGCCGGCGAGGCTGTCATAACCCTACTATTCTGATACTGTGCATAACCATTTTGTTTTAGCATGCGCTTCATCCTTCTTTCCTAAGTTTCACCCTCCGGGAATGTATCTGTTACATACCGCCTAGCATACTTGTAACCGCATTGGAATTGGACTGTAGCTTAGATAAGGCTACTTCCATAGCTGAAAACTTCTCATACCACTTATCTTCATAATCGCTAAGCTCTTCCTCAGCCTCCTTAATACGCTTGGTATAATCATCATAATCTTTCTTAAGCTGCTTATCATTATATACTTTATAGATACTACTGTAAGTAGTTGTCTTTCCCATTGTTTCATCTAACTTGCTGTACATCTCCTTGCAGAGAGATGCAAAGAATTCAGCCACGCCTTCCGGGTCTGCTGCAATAGCAGATTTCAGCTTATCCTGCTTTGTTGACGCATACTCATCATCCGGGTCACCATCGATATGATATGCATGATGTTCAAAATCTTCACATTCAAAGTAATTCTTTGTCTTAATACCGAAGTCAGACAGGAACATCTTCTTGCCAGCGTTATCTTCATACCACTTTTCGATTTCAGCTTCTGTCATATCCTTCTTCTGATCATCTGTCAGATTCTTCTTATAGAATCCCTTTAGCATGGTACTTGTCAGTACATTCATAACGGAGCTAAGATTACCATCCTTGCGGAGCAGAGAACCCTTAATCTTGTTTTCCCAGTTCTCGATTTCTTCATCGGTCATGCTTTCCTTTTCTTCATCAGAAAGGACATCATAATCGCGAGCCGACTTAGCGTTATACAACTCATCGATTTCGTTTATTAATTCATTATATTCTGATATAAAATCTTTAATCGTATCATAAATACCATCATAATCCGTTGATGTTACAATCGAAATCTCTTCGGTCGTCACACCCACCGCATTAATGGTAAGTCCATTTACAGCAAATGTGTTGGTATCTGATGTGAATACTGCACCATTTAATACAATCTCTGCATCCTGTGCTGCGATTCTGGTACAATCAGCGTCTGCTTCATCCAGTCCCAGCTTTCCTAATGTACTGCTGTCACTTGCTGAAATAGAGAATTCCTTGGCTGTACCTGTTCCAACAGAGCTGATGAAGAATCTCTGATTCTTCTCATCAAAGGAAGCATTTACTCCTGCTTCTTTCATCTTGGAAACAAACTTAGATATGGTCATATCACTGGTTATTTCCACTTCTGTTGTCTTGGCATCATCACCTGTTCCTACCGTAACAGATATCTTACTGCCTACAAGACCTTTATCAATATCTGATAATTTATCCGAAGCAGTCCAGTCTACCTCTTTGGTAACCATTTTTCCTTCATCATCTTTTTCTGTTACTGTATGCTTTCCCAGCTTTGCTGCTCCTGTCAGATAACCTGATTTTGCAAGCTTATTCACCTTCAATGTCTGTGTTCCATTTACCGCATTGTCACTTGCGATAACGGTTGCCTTTGTCGTATCAGAGCTTACGGTACTTTTCTTACTATAGGCTCCTGTTAATCGAAGCTTGGATAGTGTTCCACTATATAAGCTATATATCTTGGAATTCAGATCTTGCCATACATTCTGTTTCCATTCTAACTTGGTCTGTTCTTTTTTTATTGACTCAACTTTTTTGCTCTTCACACTTACCAGCTGTGTCACTATGGATTCTGTATCCATACCTGAATACATACCAGTCATTCTCAATAAATCTGACATAATCCAAAACCTCCATATATCTCTTTGTCCTAAGACAAGCTCTATAACTTTTCATCTACCAGGACACCAGCCATCTCCATACATTTTGCAATCATATCTAAGGTTTTCTCGGGTGGTATCTCTTTAATAACCTCCTGCGTGTCCTTATCTACCAGCTTAATCATTACACGGTTGGTTGCTTCATGAATACCGAACTTTGCTTCCGAATTAGGAAGCTGTGCATTCATCTTTTCAATTGCTTTCTTAATCTTCTCATTATCTGCACTCTGCCTGTCTGCCACCGAAGTGTTATCAGACACCAGTTGAAACTTATGCTCATGTCCCTTGTATTCTGCTCTTCCTTCCGTGGACTCAGCATGAATTGTATTATCTATTTCAGGTTGTACTGTAACCTGACGCATTTGTGCAGGCATCATATTTCCTACAGCTTCTACATACATGTGACTCACCTCCATGTTATACATGTATCGTTCTCTTTGCTATTTTATATATCGGACAGTAAACAAAAAATGTTTATAGAATCTATAAACATTTTTTGTCAAACTTGAATGTCAGTTATTATTTCAATAAACCAGCAAGCTGTTCTATACCTGCTACATTATTTGAAGCCTCCTTATTTGCCTCCTGTATCTGAATATATACCTCTTTACGATACACAGGGACTTCTTTTGGTGCAGAGATACCGATTTTCACCTGTTCTCCCTTTACTTCGAGCACCGTGATTTCTATATCATTATTAATCATCAGTGCTTCACCTTTTTTTCTGGATAGTGCCAGCATATCTTTCACCCGCCTTTTCTCTTATCTTGTCATGCATGCTGTGTCGCCATCAAACTATCATAAATGGCATATTTGATACTATAATTCTCATCATCTGCAATCAACTGTACTGCTTTGCAAGTATTTACATTAATCATAATAGGTGCTCGCAGATTAACGGTTGTCTTGGTAATGTCCTTAGGAACGGTTACCGTAACAAACATTAGAATCTCTTCATTTTCCACATCACCCAAAGGTGCCAGCAATTCCTGTGAAAATACCGGTTCATATTCTGCCATAATAAGCTCCGGGTTCATAACCGGAAGTGCAAATCCCGGCTCTTGTAAGGACTGTAACCATTTAATCCCTGAATCGTTACCCTTTTCCAAGTTATAAATAAGAGTAAAATCCTTCAAATCCGGAAAACCAAGAATTCCACTGTCAAAACGTATAATCTTGTCATCCTCTACTGCAATCTTGCCAAATACTCTCGTATTTACTTCTACCATAATTCTTTCACTCCATTTCTGTCTTATCCTGTTTGCTACAGGAGAGTTTGAATTGTAGAAAACTCGTAATTATTCCCTTCTTTTATAATTACGAAAGCTCTATTTTTTTAATTATGTCAACTTTTAGAATTATTGTAACACATTTCTACAATTTTATCTACTTTTTTCTGATATTTTGTTTTAAATAAAATTCAGCAATGATGTCTTCATAACATAACTAATAGAAGATAGTGCAGCTTCATAGGTGAGCTCCACACTCTTAAGCTGAATAGCAAGATCTGTTATATCCGCATCCTCATTCTCGGATACTAGCTCTTGGAAATTAGTCTGTTGAGAGCTAAGTCTATTCTGAATCAGAATCAATCTGGATTCACGGCT
The DNA here is from genome assembly GCA_036310845.1 of Lachnospiraceae bacterium. Classification (GTDB taxonomy): domain Bacteria; phylum Bacillota; class Clostridia; order Lachnospirales; family Lachnospiraceae; genus COE1. Next base: position 11,217 of record JAXJRB010000202.1, read on the forward strand.
TCCAACATTCGTCTTTGCCATCTTTGCCTGATCGATATAACCATCAAACTCTGTCATAAGTCCTTCACAACGCTTCTGAACCCTAGCCTTTGTCATCGTCATTGCTTTTTCTAAAGCTACCATTTCTGTTTTCAACTTTTCAAGATCATCACCTTCATACTTCTGGGATTCAACCATACCCTTTACTTTATTATAGGTATCCTCTATACTTGAAAATTTGTCCAGCATAGCAAGAACTTCTTCTACATCTCTTCCGATATCATGAGTAAATACTTCATCTGCTGTCGTATTTACACGAATACTTTGATTACTTCCAATATCATATTCAATAATCTGTTTTGCCACATTTTCTGCCGGATCTGTCAACTTTTCTGCATTATATTCCAGCACTTTTGGTTTCTGTCCGCTTGACGGGTCCTTTCTTAAATCATCATAACGCTTGGTATAGAAGTAATGAATCGGATCCAGATCACCTTCCTGCCATGTTGTTTTATCATAACCAAGGCGAATTTCTGCATCTAATGATAATGCAGACAGCTCCTCATGAATATTTTTTCCTAACAATAATTCTCCTGTTTCTGCAATGTAAACGATAGAATCAGCATTTTCCTCTCCAAGTGCTGCTTCGTACGCCTCATCCGTCGCACTTGGGTAAAAATCAGTTACTGTTAATGTCGTTTCATATTTTTCATTTAATACAAAACCTGTTACCATCCCTGTTTCATCTGTTACTTCTTCAAATCCCATCGTTATCGTTTTGGTAGGATCTGTTTCTGCAAATGTAAGAACACCATCTTTTGCAGAAATCTGAAGATTAGCATCTACTGTAACTGGCGAATTTGTTCCATCTGTGTTCAAAGTTATCGTATTTCCATCAATTTCTATGGAAATCTTTCCTGGGTCTGCTGTTTTCATCGAAACATACGCAGTATAAGATGAGGTATTCACTGCTGCCGTATTCCTTATCTCATCTATCTTGGCAGTCTGCAAATAGCTTATGCTCACATTTTTCTTATTTTTATCCATGTCCTGCTGAAAATCAACATCATCATATGCCAAACGAATTCTTGGTATTTGATAGTCTTCTACCTGATATTCTGTGGTTGTTTTATCCGGTGCATTGAAATTTCCTTCGTTTATGGTTGCCAACTCACCTGTTCTTACAAACGTTGTTATATCCAGGCAAGTCACATCTCTTTGCTCCACAATAGAATATCTTTCTTCCTTATCTTCTTTAAAGGTTAACGGCGTATCCGTACGATAACCGGTAAAAATACTTCTTCCTGCACTATCTGCATTGCCCGTTGAGTAAATCTCTTTGTGAAAATTTGAAAGATTTTGAATAATTGCTTTACGATCATCTGCTGTCAACGTTCCTTGTGCTCCCTGCACTACATACGTTCTCATATTTGTCAGAATTTCTACTGTCGTTTTAATGGCAGACTCTGTTAATTGTAACCAGCTCTCTGCATCCTCTGAATTTTTCTCATAATACTGATCAATCTTGTGCAAAGAAGCATTCAGCTTCAACGAACGAATTGCAATGACAGGGTCATCAGAAGGTCTCGTAATTTTCTTCATGGTAGAAAGCTGTGTTGTCAGCTTTTCCTGTAATGATTTATTTGTATTCAAATTGTTCAATGATGTATTCTGCATCATTTTCGTTGTAATTCTCATTGCCATATCCGTAACCTTCCCTTTCTCCTATTAGACTCCTGTCTCCTGAATAAGCTTGTCATATACCTCACATAATACGGAAATCATCTTACTCGATAAATTATATGCATTCTGGAATTTAATCATATTGGCTGCCTCTTCATCAGCATCTACACCACTAACAGAATATCTATTATTTGCAATTGTCTGCTCAATGTCCATATAGATTCCTTGGAAGACATTTGCACTGTTTGCATTCAATGCCGCATCTCCTAACAAACAAATCAAGAAATCTTCTGCCTTGCAGCCTCTAAACTGCATTTTATCCGGGTTTACTGCCAAGCCAATCAGATTCTCCACAATATCGTATTTAGAAATACCACCCTTTTCGACAGTATGTGTTGCCATCGTATTTGGATCTGCTTCAATAGATTTCACTACATTAAAATTACCTGCTGTCAGACAGAAATACCCATCCTGCATGGAGCTGTAGGATTTTACATCCATTTTTATCTCTAATTTATACTGTTCACCAGTAACCAAATCGTTTCCTGTAAAGAAATTGGCACCACTTCTATCCTGCTCATTATAATCCGTTGCTCCTTCTGCTCCATAAATACTATTGAAAACAGATACATAGTCTCTTACCCACTCATTCATCTGCTCCATGTAATAAGGAATACCCTGATAGTCAACCTGATTTCCAACCGCCGCCAGCTGGCTAGTCTTTGCTGTTGTAATTCCTCGAGGATTTTTTACCGGATCTGTCGACAGCTGAAATGTATAGAAGCATCCTTTTTCTGTCTCTTCATAAGTCCAGCTATCATAGTAGAACTTATCTCCACCTAGTGTAATCTGACCGTTCGTTAATGGAAGTGTTGACTTAGACATATCCATCAGATAGTCATCTGTTACCTCTACCTTTACCGTCTGTTTTCCAGCATCAATCCATTTTATTCTACCGTTGAAGGCTTCATCATTATTACCATCTCTCATAACAAAGAGTCCTTTTAATTCACCCTCTGTGGAATTAGCATATACGCCAAGATCTTCTTTTGTATCCGTCCAACAGACATCATACAACCCTTGACAGTCATTCTGGTTTACCTGTTGATAGGTATCTCTTGGAACACATTCCAGTTCTCGATAAGAATAGCCATTTACCAATGTCTGCCCACCTGCAATTTTAACAACATAATTGTATGCTCCTGTTGGAATTCCTGTCACCGCATCATAGATTGGTATTTCTTCCGTAGATACATCTACAACTGCTGATAACTGATCTATCAATAAATCACGCTTATCACGCAACTCATTCGCGATATTACTTCCATCCATTTCAATGACGTTAATTTCTTTATTCAGTGTAGCAATTTCTGTTGCAACACTGTTAATCTCTTCTACTTTAATCTTAATCTCATCATTGACATCACTTTGCATAGACTGAAAACTATTATATAACAGGTTAAAATACTCACATACATTTCCTGCTTTTCCGATAAAATCCAAAGCGTATGTCGAATCTCCAGTATTAGTTTTCAATGACTGCAAAGCCGCATCCATTTCATCAAAAATAGAGGTAAAGCCTTTGGTTGTCTCCGTGTTGTTAAGATACGTTTCGATTATTGCTGCATAATACTGCTTTTTATCAAATTCTCCTAACTTCGAATTATTATTCCAATACTTAACGTCATAGTAAATATCTCTTACTCTTTCTGCTCCATAGATGTCAACACCTGTACCTACACACCCATAGCTTGTATAAGTTCTAATCGCATCTGATGCCGCCTGATTTACAATTTGTCTGGAATATCCTTCTGTTTCTATATTGGCAATATTGTTTGCTGTTGTATTTAGTGCAGCATTGGAAGCCACAAGACCTGTGTATGATGTATTTAAACCTAAAAATGTAGATGGCATATGTCACACTCCTTCTAATATTATTCATAAAGTATTCGGTACAGGTTCGAAAATCCTACGGATTTCCTCGCGGCTTTGGATTAGTCCAATAGAAATATTGAAAAATTACCCTTACCAAGCAAGCTTGCCGGTCAATTATTTCAATATTTCTGCTGTCCCGAATATTTTGCCTATTGTGCCATGCTAAGCACGGAATCCATAAGTGTATTCAATACATTAATATATCGACTGGCTGCATTATACGCATTCTGATACATAATCATATGTTCCAGTTCTTCGTCAGAAGATACTCCAATTACGGATTGTCTCGTGTTCTCTATCTGTTCCACCGCTAGCTGTTCTTCTTCGTATTTATGCTTAAATACACTACCCATGATTGCCATTTGATTAATCATTTCTGTATAGCAGTCCTGATAGCTACTCTTTTTCGTTGCTAACGGGTTCAGATATAACGCATCATCCTCAAACGCTTTTATTAATGCAGTTCCTATATTGTAATCTGCCGAATCATCCTCTGTCTTAAAGCCAAGTTTCATTGGAGTCTGTACCAGCTCCTGATTAATTTGAAGACTTGCACAGTTGTAAAGAGTTTCCGTTTCATTTGGATTCTCCTCTACATATTTCCAATAGTTGTTTGTCGGCGCACCATCTTTATCATAAATTCGATATAGCTTTTCACCCCTTGCAATTCTTGCCTGCGCATCTGCTTCTGAGATATTTTCGAGCTTTTCATATGGCTCATCCATTGCCTTTAGAAACATCTGCATTGGTGTTCCGTCCGGATTACACAAATAACCATTTTCCGGTTCACACTTACTTGCGATCACATCATTAATCTTGGTCATAATGCCATGTACAAGATTATCAAATTCTGCCTGAATATTCATGACAATAGAATTGGCAATAAAGTCATTATAGTACTCCTCACCAGCCTTTTCATTATACTGGAGTTCTGATATTCCAAGAGCCTCTAGTTTTATATCTGTTTTCAAATCTGTAGTCAAATCCGTATAATTTGCTACATGATCCCCTCTTGCCAGAAGGAGTGCTCTCAATGCCCCAATATCGGTATCCATTTCTGTAGAAATGACCTCTGTTGGATCAAAAAGGTACGCAGAAGAATAGTCGCCAACTCTTTCTCCATTTTTATCTAACGAATAGATTACATTCTGTTCCCAATATGGTGTATAGAAGCCCGTTTCTAAATCCTGCTTCAATCCGATTTCATAATTGCTATTTTCCGTTACAAAATCCACCCCATTAAAGCGAACCGATACTCTTCCGTAAATATCCTCATCATAGGTAATGTTTCCAAATCCTGCAAGTGTATCGATTAGTAAATCTCTCTCATCACGCAAGTCATTTGCATGCTCTAATCCACCCGTTTCAATGATTGATATTTCTTTATTGAGCCATACAATTCTCTCACCTATCTCGTTCATCTCATCCACAATGTCTTTTACTTGTAAATTCAAATTGCTCTGATATTCAATAAACGACTTATATACTGCCTTTGCATTCTCAGCAAAGCCTGCACATTTTTGTACAAACAAAGAGATATTGGTAGAGTCATTCGGGCTCTTTGAAAGCTCCTCCATTGCTGTCCAAAGTCCTTTTACAGACTCTTTAAAGGCAGCACCGTCAAGCTCACCTAAAATATCTTCTATTTCTAAAATAGCTGAATACGAGGTCTCGTAGAAATCGGACCTTCCTGACACCGAACGATACATCATATCTAGAAATTCATCTCTAATATGTCTACATTCGGAATATTGAACACCCTGGCCAATCTGCATATCCGAGATGGCCGGGGTGGTAGATATTGTATTATAATTGATGTCGGTCTTTGCGACTTGTTGACGCACATAGCC
>JAXJRB010000203.1:0-67095 GCA_036310845.1 Lachnospiraceae bacterium
AAAAGTGTTTGCTCAGCAGCAAACACTAGCAAGAATTTCTATCGAAATTCTTGTTTAACTACCACTATGTTACAGCAATTTCCTATTACATAAAAAGTGTTTGCTCAGCAGCAAACACTAGCAAGAATTTCTATCGAAATTCTTGTTTAACTACCACTATGTTACAGCAATTTCCTATTACATAAAAAGTGTTTACTCAGCAGCAAACACTAGAAAAATAGTTTTATAACCATATTTTATAAAAAGGAGACTTCACACTATGCAAAACAAGAAATACTTTTCTATAAATATAGGACTTCCCTCTATTCTACTTATATTTGTTATATTATGTCTTATTTCGTTTGGCATTCTATCTCTAGTCAGTGCTAATTCTGACTTAAAACTAAGCAAAAAAGTGCTTGCACGCACCACGAACTATTACGCAACCTGCAATAAAGCGGAAGAAATGCTCGCATATGTTCATCAACAACTCTTGGAAGCTTACCTAAGCTGTGATTCCGAAGAAATATATTGGCATAAAATACAAACAATTCCTACTTCCTACTCATACATAATTTCAGATTTGCAAAAGTTAGATATTTCTCTTCGTTTTATCTATCCAACAAACCAAAACGATGACTTATATAAAATTGAAGCATGGCAGATTGTTACAACAAATAATATTGAATATGACGAGTCCCTACATGTTATCCCATAATATAATGATTTTCAATGACAGACACTCAAAAAATTTTCTATTCTTAAATTTTTTTTAATTCACCCAACACTGCAACATTTTTCTAACATACAAAAAGAGTATCGCGTTTTTACACGATACTCTTCCACATAAATTTATTCTTCTACTGTTTCTACTGTTTCCTGTGTTTCTTCAAATGTTTCCTCTTCTTCAATGAAATCTACTTCTTCATCAAATTCTAAGTCATCATCCATTTTCATATCACAGTCCAACTTAACATTGCGGTATCTCTTCATACCAGTACCAGCTGGAATCAACTTACCAATTAATACATTCTCTTTCAAACCAATTAATGGGTCAACCTTACCCTTAATTGCTGCTTCTGTAAGAACCTTAGTTGTCTCCTGGAATGATGCAGCTGATAAGAAAGAGTTTGTTGCAAGAGCAGCCTTTGTAATACCAAGAATAACATCCTTAGCTTCTGCTGGCTGTTTTCCCTCTGCAAGAAGTTTTTCATTCACATCATCAAGCTCAAGTCTGTCAACAAGAGTTCCTGGAAGCAACTCACTATCACCACTTGTCTCGATACGTCTCTTCTTTAACATCTGACGCACAATAACTTCAATATGCTTATCTGCAATGTCTACACCCTGCAAACGGTAAACTCTTTGAACCTCACGAAGCAGATAATCCTGAACGGCACTAATCTTTTTGATTTCCAATAAGTCATGTGGATTAATACTACCTTCTGTAAGCTCATCACCAGCCTCCAAAACAGCTCCATCCATAACTTTAATTCTAGAACCATAAGGAATGAGATATGTCTTCTCATTAATACCATCAGAAACAATAACTTCACGTTTTTTCTTAGTATCCTTAATTGTAGCTGTACCACCGATTTCAGCAATAATGGCAAGTCCCTTTGGCTTTCTTGCCTCGAAAAGCTCTTCAACTCGAGGAAGACCCTGTGTAATATCATCACCGGCTACACCACCTGTATGGGAATGTACGCATGGTTAACTGTGTACCAGGTTCACCGATTGACTGAGCTGCAATAATACCTACTGCTTCACCAATCTGAACAGCCTCACCTGTTGCCATGTTAGCGCCATAACACTTTGCACAAATACCAACATGCGATCTACAAGAAAGAATATTTCTAATCTTAACTTTTTCAATTGGTTCACCGTTCTTATCAACACCTGCACTCATAATCTTAGCAGCACGGCTAGGAGTAATCATATGATTCTTCTTAACAAGAACATTACCATCTCTATCAAGAATATCCTCACAAGAATATCTTCCTGTGATACGATCCTTTAATCCTTCAATGGTTTCTTTACCTTCCATGAATGCAGCAACTTCCATTCCCGGAATAAAGTCCTTACCTTCACAACAGTCAATTTCACGAATAATCAAATCTTGACAAACGTCAACCATTCGTCTGGTCAAGTAACCAGAGTCAGCAGTACGAAGCGCTGTATCGGAAAGACCTTTACGAGCACCATGCGCAGACATGAAATACTCCAATACGTCAAGTCCCTCTCGGAAGTTTGACTTGATTGGCAACTCAATGGTACGACCAGTTGTATCAGCCATCAAACCACGCATACCAGCAAGCTGCTTGATCTGCTGGTTGGAACCACGGGCACCAGAATCAGCCATCATAAAGATATTATTATACTTATCCAAACCACTAAGAAGTGTCTGTGTCAACTTATCGTCAGTTTCCTTCCATGTTTCAACAACAGCCTTATAACGTTCTTCCTCTGTCATAAGACCACGACGGAAGTTTACTGTAATACGGTCAACCGTCGCCTGTGCTTCATCAAGCATCTGTTGCTTTTCCGCAGGAACAGTCATATCTGAAATAGATACAGTCATCGCAGCTCTTGTAGAGTATTTGTAGCCCATAGCCTTAATACTATCTAATACTTCTGCTGTCTTTGTTGCACCATGAATATTAATAACCTTTTCCAGAATCTGCTTTAAGCCCTTCTTTCCAACATGGAAATCAACCTCAAGCAATAATTCATTTTCTGGAACAGTTCTATCTACAAACTCCAAGTCCTGTGGAAGAATCTCATTAAAAATAAATCTTCCTAAAGTAGACTCAACAATTCCAATCTTAACTTCACCATCCGGCATTGTTTTAGAAACTCTTACCCTGATTCTAGAATGAAGTGTACATTCTCCATTCTCATAAGCAAGGATTGCTTCATTAATGTTTCTAAAGCACATACCCTCACCGACAGCACCTGGTCTTTCCTGTGTCAAATAGTAGATACCAAGTACCATATCCTGTGAAGGAACGGCTACCGGACCACCATCAGAAGGCTTTAACAAGTTGTTTGGTGAAAGAAGAAGGAAACGACACTCAGCTTGTGCTTCTACAGATAATGGAAGATGCACAGCCATCTGGTCACCATCAAAGTCAGCGTTGAACGCTGTACATACCAACGGATGAAGCTTAATAGCTTTACCTTCTACAAGAATCGGCTCAAATGCCTGAATACCAAGTCTATGAAGTGTCGGTGCTCGGTTTAACATAACCGGATGCTCCTTAATAACTTCTTCTAAGACATCCCAAACCTGAGAGTCCAACTTCTCAACTAACTTCTTAGCATGCTTAATATTCTGCGAAATCTGTCTTGCAACGAGTTCCTTCATAACAAAAGGTTTGAAGAGCTCTATTGCCATTTCCTTAGGAAGACCACACTGATAAATCTTAAGTTCTGGTCCTACAACGATAACGGAACGTCCTGAATAGTCAACTCGCTTTCCTAAGAGGTTCTGACGGAAACGTCCTGATTTACCCTTAAGCATATCAGAAAGAGACTTTAACGCTCTGTTACCAGGTCCTGTAACAGGACGACCACGTCTACCGTTATCAATCAATGCGTCAACCGCTTCCTGAAGCATTCTCTTTTCATTACGAACGATAATATCAGGCGCACCTAATTCAAGAAGTCTCTTTAAACGGTTATTTCTATTGATAATTCTTCTATATAAGTCATTCAAGTCAGATGTTGCGAAACGTCCACCATCTAACTGAACCATAGGACGTAAATCTGGTGGAATTACAGGAACTGCATCCATAATCATCCACTCAGGTCTATTTCCTGAATTTCTAAAGGATTCTACAACCTCAAGCTTCTTTACAATTTTTGCTCGCTTCTGTCCCTTAGTACTCTCATTTTTCAATTCAGCCATTAATTCTTCGCATTCTTTTTCAAGATCAATTGCCTCAAGCAATTCCTTAATAGCCTCAGCACCCATTCCTACGCGGAACTTATTGCCCCATTTTTCTCTACCATCCTGATATTCCTTTTCAGACAAAACCTGCTTGTATTCAAAGTCAGTTTCCATCGGATCAAGAACAATGTAAGAAGCAAAGTATAATACCTTTTCCAATACTCTAGGAGTAAGGTCTAGAATTAATCCCATACGGCTTGGGATACCTTTAAAATACCAGATATGAGACACTGGGGCAGCAAGCTCAATGTGCCCCATGCGTTCTCTTCTTACGCTTGATTTTGTAACCTCTACACCACAACGGTCACAAATTACACCTTTATATCTAATCTTTTTATATTTTCCACAGTGACATTCCCAATCCTTGCTAGGTCCAAAGATTTTTTCACAATAAAGACCGTCACGTTCCGGCTTCAGAGTTCTGTAGTTAATGGTTTCCGGCTTTGTTACTTCACCTTTAGACCATTCTCTGATTTTATCTGGGGATGCTAAACCAATCTTAATCGCATCAAAAGATATAGACTGGCATGATTCATTTTTATTCTCAGTCATTTTGGCTCTCCTTCCAATTTATACTATATTGGTAACTTCTCAGAACCTCATTCGCAAAATTACAGTTTAAGTATTGTCCTTTTGCTCATGTGATTACTCATCGAAAGAATCTACATCATCGAAATCATCCGCAAAATCTTCGCTAAAGCTCTCGTCATCTTCTTCCTCTACGCTGACAAACTCGCCGCTTTCAGCATCAATCTCCTGCTTCTGATATCCTTCAAAGGATTCTTTGTTGTAATCATACTTATTGTCGCCTTCCATTTCAACACGGAAATCTGTCTCACTATAATCAACAGATTCCATAATTTCAACTTCGTTGCGATCCTCATCATAAACCTTAATATCAAGGCCTAATGACTGTAATTCCTTCAATAATACCTTGAAGGACTCAGGAATACCTGCTTCAGGGATATTTTCGCCCTTAATAATAGCCTCATAAGTCTTAACACGACCAACAACATCGTCAGACTTAACGGTAAGAATTTCCTGTAAAGTATATGCTGCACCGTAAGCCTCAAGCGCCCAAACTTCCATTTCTCCGAAACGCTGTCCACCGAACTGAGCCTTACCACCTAATGGCTGCTGTGTAACGAGAGAGTATGGTCCAGTTGAACGTGCATGAATCTTATCATCAACCAAGTGATGCAATTTCAAATAATGCATGTGACCAATAGTTACAGGGCTATCAAAATATTCACCTGTTCTACCATCTCTTAATCTTACCTTACCATCTTTAGAAATAGGAACGCCCTTCCAAAGTTTTCTATGTTCTCTATTTTCAGACAAATACTCTAACACTTCAGGAAGTAATTCTTCCTTGTACTTAGCCTCGAATTCATCCCATTCAAGATTTACATAGTCGTTTGCTAAGTCCAAAGTATCCATAATATCTTTTTCGTTTGCACCATCAAACACTGGCGTTGCAACGTTAAATCCTAATGCTCTTGCAGCAAGAGAAAGATGAATTTCAAGTACCTGTCCGATATTCATACGCGAAGGTACACCCAATGGGTTTAATACGATATCCAAAGGACGTCCATTTGGCAAATATGGCATATCTTCTACTGGAAGCACTCGAGAAACAACACCCTTGTTACCATGACGACCAGCCATCTTATCACCAACAGAAATTTTTCTCTTCTGTGCAATATAAATACGTACTGCCTGATTTACACCAGGAGCAAGCTCTGTATCACCATTTGCTCTTGAGAATACCTTAGCATCTACTACAACACCGTATTCACCATGAGGAACCTTTAGTGAAGTATCTCTTACTTCTCTTGCCTTCTCTCCAAAGATTGCTCGAAGAAGTCTTTCTTCAGCTGTAAGCTCTGTTTCACCCTTTGGTGTAACCTTACCAACCAAAATATCACCTGCACGAACCTCTGCACCGATACGAATAATTCCTCTTTCATCAAGGTCTTTCAATGCATCATCACCAACACCTGGAACATCTCTTGTAATCTCTTCCGGTCCGAGCTTGGTATCTCTTGCATCTGTTTCATATTCTTCAATATGGATAGATGTGTAAACATCTTCCTGTACTAATCTCTCACTCAGAAGAACCGCATCCTCGTAGTTATAACCTTCCCAGGTCATGAATCCGATTAACGGATTCTTACCAAGAGCTAATTCTCCACCGCTAGTAGAAGGACCATCTGCAATAACCTGACCTGCTTCTACATGATCTCCCTTAAATACAATTGGTCTCTGACTATAACAGTTAGACTGGTTACTTCTTGTAAACTTATAAAGCTTAAATTCTGCCTTTTCTCCATCATCATATGTCATCTTAATTAAATTAGAAGATACATATGTGATTGTACCAGCTTTCTTTGCAACCACACAAACACCTGAGTCAACTGCAGTCTTAACACCCATCCCTGTCTCTACAACCGGAGCTTCTGTAAACAGAAGAGGAACCGCCTGACGCTGCATGTTTGATCCCATCAGCGCACGGTTAGCATCGTCATTCTGAAGGAACGGAATAGAAGCTGTCGCAACAGAGAATACCATCTTAGGAGATACGTCCATATAATCGAACATAGTCTTAGGATATTCCTGCGTTTCGTCAAGATAACGACCTGATACAGAATTACGTACAAAATAGCCATTTTCATCCAGCGCCTCATTAGCCTGTGCTACATGGTAATTATCCTCTTCATCCGCAGTCATATATACTACTTCATCTGTAACACGAGGATTCTTAGGATCTGTCTTATCAATCTTTCTATATGGAGCTTCGATAAATCCATAGTCATTAATTCTTGCATATGAAGCAAGTGAGTTAATCAAACCGATATTAGGACCTTCCGGAGTTTCAATAGGACACATTCTTCCATAGTGAGAATAGTGAACGTCTCGAACCTCGAATCCGGCACGGTCTCTTGACAAACCACCAGGTCCCAATGCAGATAAACGTCTCTTATGAGTAAGCTCACTAAGAGGGTTATTCTGATCCATGAACTGTGACAACTGCGAAGAACCAAAGAACTCTTTAATAGCAGCCTGTACTGGTTTAATATTAATAAGCACCTGTGGCGAAACATCATCCGAATCATGTGTGGTCATTCTTTCACGAACAACTCGCTCCATTCTTGACAAACCAATACGATACTGGTTCTGCAATAACTCTCCTACCGCTCTGATACGTCTATTACCAAGATGATCAATGTCATCACTGTTTCCAAGACCCTCTTCAAGATGCATATTATAATTAATGGAAGCTAAAATATCTTCCTTTGTAATATGTTTTGGAATCAATTCATGTACATTTCTCTGAATCGCATCTGCTAATTCTTCTGGATTTTCAGAATACTCTTCTAAAATCTGTCGAAGCACAGGGAAATATACCTGTTCTGTAATGCCAAGTGCCTTAGGATCACAATCAACGAAATTGGTAATATCTACCATCATATTAGACAATACCTTGACAATTCTTTCCTCTGTTTGAATCCACACAAACGGAACAGCAGCATTCTGAATCGCATCTGCCATCTCAACTGTAATCTTATCACTCTTCTGACCAAGTACTTCACCTGTGAAAGGATCTACTACATCCTCAGCCAAAACAGCATTACGTATTCTATTCTTTAACGCAAGCTTCTTATTAAACTTATAACGACCAACCTTAGCTAAATCATATCTTCTAGCATCGAAGAACATCGCTGTAATAAGATTCTCTGCACTATCTAAACTGAAAGGCTCACCAGGACGAATCTTACTATACAATTCCTTTAAGCCTTCCTGATAATTTTCAGAAGTATCTTTAGCAAAAGATGCATGAATCTTCGGTTCATCACCAAATAACTCAAGAATCTCTTCATTTGTGCCAACACCAAGTGCTCTAATGAACACAGTAATCGGCACCTTTCTTGTTCTATCTACACGCACATAAAAAACATCGTTAGAATCTGTTTCATACTCTAACCATGCACCACGATTCGGTATTACTGTAGACGAAAACAGCCTTTTACCAATCTTGTCATGCGCAATTCCATAATAAATACCTGGCGAACGTACCAACTGACTGACAATAACACGTTCAGCACCGTTAATAACGAAGGTACCTGTTTCAGTCATCAGTGGGAAATTACCCATAAAAATCTCATGTTCACTTATTTCTTCTTTTTCTTTATTATGAAGTCGAACTTTAATTTTTAAGGGGGCTTCATAAGTTAAATCTCTTTCTTTGCACTCTTCAATGGTATGCTTGATTTCGTTCTCAGCTAAAACGTAATCAACAAATTCCAGACTTAAACGTCCGCTGTAATCGGTAATTGGAGAGATATCTGCAAGTGCTTCCTGTAATCCCTCATCAAGGAACCATTGATAAGAAGCCTTTTGTACCTCAATCAGGTTAGGCATTTCCAAAACCTCTTTTTGCCTTGAATAGCTCATACGCATCGTTTTACCGGCGGTAACTGGACGTATTCTGTTCTTTTCCATGACATTTCACCCCGTTCTTCCATGATATATATCTTGTAACCATTCAGTAACTTCATAGTTACGAATAAAACCCATTCATATTTTCTTTGTAATGGGATTCTTTGCACAATTTAACACAATAGCGCAAACTACATAATAACACAAGTGTTTTCCTAAGTCAATAAGTAATTTATTTTTTTCTAATCGTTACCATCCACTCCATTGCAGTAACACACGAAAATCCATCCCTATTTACTTCGCAAAAGGATTTTGCTTAGCAAATCTACATAACAGCATTTTTTCTATCATTTAAAAAAGACCGGAATCAAATTCCGGTCTTTAAAAATCTGGTTTAAATTACTTAATAGTAACTTTTGCACCAACTTCTTCAAGCTTAGCCTTGATTTCATCAGCTTCTGCCTTAGAAGCAGCTTCCTTAAGCATCTTAGGAGCGTTATCTACTAAATCCTTAGCTTCCTTTAAGCCAAGACCTGTTGCTTCACGAACAACCTTGATAACCTTAACCTTTTCAGAACCAACTTCTGTTAATTCAACGTCGAACTCTGTCTTCTCTTCAGCTGCTTCTGCTGCACCACCTGCTGCTGCAACTACAACACCTGCTGCTGCAGATACACCAAACTCTTCTTCACAAGCTTTTACTAAATCATTTAATTCTAATACTGTTAACTCTTTAATAGCTTCAATAAATTCTGCTGTTGTTAATTTTGCCATTTTTTATTTACCTCCATAGATTAATTTCTTTTTCTTTTAATAAGTTTCTTCCTTACGGATTATTCTGCCGCTGCTTCTTCTACTGCAGGAGCTGCTGCTTCACATGCGTCAGCGCCACCCTTTTCTGCAATCTGATTAAGCACACGAGCGAAGTTTGTAATAGGAGACTGAATGCTTCCAAGGAACTTGGAAAGTAATTCTTCTCTTGAAGGAATGTTTGCGATTTCAGCCATTCCCTTAGCGTCATATACGACACCTTCTACAACACCTGCCTTGATTTCAAGCGCCTTACATCCCTTAGCAAACTTTGCTAAAACTCTTGCTGGAGCAGTTGCATCATCCTTGCTGATTGCAATTGCATTTGTACCTTCAAGACTTGCTGTTAAACCTTCAAATTCAGTTCCAGCGAATGCACGTGTCATCATTGTGTTCTTGTAAACCTTGTAAACAACACCTGCTTCACGAAGCTGCTTACGAAGAGTTGTATCTTCTGCTACTGTAATTCCACGATAGTCAACAACAACAACAGATGCTGCATCTTTAATGTGAGCAGAAATTTCTTCTACTATAGGCTGTTTTAATTCGATCTTTGCCATTTTCTTACCTCCTTATAGATTCTATTGGATTCAGACTCTCATCCTCATCCTGCCGAATTGGAGTTCTATATAGTATAAAAAACTCTGTCTTTAGGAAGACAGAGAAATAGAATCATAATCAATAAAACTCTTCTTCCTCGGTAGGCGATACCCTTACGCTTTGATTACTCTCAGCACCTACTGTCTTCGGCACGGTTTTATAAACCTTTGCTATAATATCACAACCCGTTCCTTTGTGTCAACAGTATTTTTTATGTTTTAATATTTTTATCTACTTACAGTTTACATAACCATTTTCATCTATCATTATATTCGGTGATATATCTCTCATATAATTTAATACTCCCTGCTTCTCTATACCCTCCAACAGTCTCGTCCTACTATCTTCCTGCTTACATGGTATAAACTTTAATGTATGTAATCCTTTTTCTCTCAACACCACTTCAACCACACAGGAATTCTGTGTCTTGGAGTTAAACCAAAAATTCCCCAAACTATAAATCACCGGTACACCTGCTATGGCTTCTATTTTTTGCAAACAATGCGGATGGTTCCCTATAATCAAATCAACACCCGCCTCTGCATAAACAGGTGCTTGTTCCTCTTGTAACCAATCAATCTCTTCTTTAAGTTCTGTCCCCCAATGAATATAGAGAATTGTATAATCACAGCTTTCTTCCATCTCTCCTATCACTTGCAGCAATTTTGTTGTATCCATACAACGCATCACACCAGCCGTTGTAATTGTTGCTTCTTTCGTATCCGGTACTCCATTTCTTTCTATCTGTGTCGCACCTATTATCCCTATTTTCATCCCATTCGCAATCAAATAAACCGGTCTCATCGCTTCTTCCAAATCCTTGCCTGCTCCCGTATACACTATCCCCGCATTATTTAGAGTAACAAGCGTATCCAACAGCGAAATTTCTCCATAATCATACATATGATTATTCGCTACCGACACCACATCAACTCCCATTTCCTGCAACAAGCTAACTCTTTCCGGATTTGCACGAAACGTAAATTGTTTACCCTTTGTCGGAGTTCCTCGATTTGTAAAAGTAAACTCATTATTCAGCATAAAGACATCTGCCGAACGCATAACATTTAAAAGCTCTGTCGAAAATGCCTCCTCAACATTGCCCCCTCTATCAATCAAGTTTGCCATCACTGCATAATGTTCATCTAATAGCACATCTCCAGCAAACAAAAGCTTTATCTCCTCTTGTTCTTTACATTCTATTGCAATCGCTTTTTCACCCGCCGCAAGTGAACTTTGCAATAGAATTTGGTCATAATCCGAATTTATACCACTCTCTTTTTGCGATTCCACTTCACCTGCAAAAATATTTTGAAAAGAGGAAAATATATCATCAAATATCACTACTTGAACATTTTTATCCTTTTCTCCACCTTGATTACTCGCCCCCATAATCGCAGAATAAATCCACATTCCAACTATTCCAACACCTAGCACAGCTGTCAAAACCTGAAAAAACAGCCTAATTTTCTTCATATCCCTTCTCGTGTCCCTATCTTTTTTCATACCTTCTTATCTCACATATCATTTCCCAAGTGCAAAAAGACCTCGGCATAACCGAGGTCTCAATATCATAGATTAGAACTTTGCAACACTAACCTTTACTCCAGGTCCCATTGTTGATGTAAGTGTAATACTCTTTAAATACTGTCCCTTTAAGGTTGAAGGCTTAGCCTTAACAATAGCCTCTAAGAGAGCATTGATGTTCTGTCCTAACTGTTCTTCTGTGAAAGAAGCTTTTCCTACTGGACAGTGAATGATGTTTGTCTTATCAAGTCTGTATTCAATCTTACCAGCCTTAATATCGTTGATAGCCTTTGTAACATCCATTGTTACAGTACCAGCCTTAGGGTTTGGCATTAAGCCCTTAGGTCCTAAAACTTTACCAAGACGACCAACAACACCCATCATATCAGGTGTAGCTACTACTACGTCGAAATCTAACCAACCATCATTCTGAATCTTTGGAATGAGCTCTTCGCCACCAACGTGATCTGCACCAGCTGCCTCAGCCTCTGCTACCTTATCACCCTTAGCAAATACTAAAACCTTAACTGTCTTACCTGTTCCGTTTGGAAGTACTACAGCACCACGGATCTGCTGATCAGCATGACGTCCGTCACAACCTGTTCTGATGTGAAGTTCTACTGTCTCATCGAACTTTGCTGTTGCAGTCTTCTTAACTAAAGATACAGCTTCATCAATTTCATAAAAAGTTGCGCGATCAACTAACTTCGCGGACTCATTATATTTCTTACCATGTTTCATTCTTCTTTACCTCCGCTTATTCTTCTACTGTGATACCCATACTTCTTGCTGTACCTGCGATCATGCTCATGGCAGCCTCAAGGCTTGCTGCATTTAAGTCAGGCATCTTTAATTCAGCGATTTCCTGAATCTTAGCTTTAGAAATAGTAGCAACTTTGTTCTTGTTAGGTACTGCAGAAGCAGTCTTAAGGTTACAAGCCTTCTTTAAAAGAACAGCTGCTGGTGGAGTTTTTGTAATGAAGCTGAAACTTCTATCTGCATAAACAGTAATTACTACAGGAATAATCATTCCTTCCTGATCTACTGTTCTTGCATTAAACTGTTTTGTAAATTCAACAATGTTTACACCATGCTGACCAAGTGCTGGTCCAACTGGTGGAGCCGGTGTTGCTTTTGCGGCAGGAATCTGTAATTTAATATATCCTTCTACTTTCTTTGCCATTGTAGGCACCTCCTAAAATTATTCTCAGTCTCTATCGACTGTTTTGTGGTAGTTTGGGTGGATGACCCTCCCACACGGACCCGTTTTCCCAGACAGTCCGGTTAATATTCTATTACAACTACACAATCGTGTCAATCCTTATTTCATAATTACCATGTAAAAGAAATAGGATTAAAGTTTTTTAACATCAGAAAAATGAATTTCAACAGGCGTTTCTCTACCAAACATTTCCACGTTAATTGTTACGGTCTGTCTGGTCGCATCAATCTTCTGAACACTACCAACAGTATCCTTCCAAACGCCTGCTGTTACCGAGATAACGTCTCCTTCTGCGAATTCCACATCAATCTCATTACCAAAATCCAATGCTTTGAGCTCTTCCTCGGTCAGCGGTACCGGCTTACTTCCCGGTCCTACAAATCCTGTAACACCTCTTGTATTACGCACCACATACCATGCATCATTATTATCTGCATCCATGTGTAACAGAACATATCCTGGGAAAAGCTTCTTCTGGCTACTCTTTTCAACGCCATCTTTCAATTCCACAACGTCCTGTAAAGGAACTCTGACTTCCAGAATCTCATTCTCAAGATGTCTGTTCTCAATTGCCTTTTCAATATTGGCTTTTACCTTGTTCTCGTAACCTGAGTAAGTATGAACAACATACCAGCCCATACCCAAACCACTCTTATTATCGCTTAACGCAACTTTACTACGTGGTTCATTATCAACTGGCTCTTCAAGAATTTCTTCCTGAATTTCTTCCACTACCTTTTCAGATTCTACAATCTCTTCAGCCACTTCTTCCAGTTCAGGTTCCGGCATCTTTGGAGATATCGGTTCCCATTCCTTCATCATCGGCTCAAAAATTTTCTTGGCTACTGCCTTGCGTTCCTTTTTTTCTTCCATACTATTCATCCTCACTCTTATAATGCAGTTAAGAAGTTAATTCCATACTGGATAAGAGTATCCAGAAAAGTAATGATAAGGCCCACCACAATTGAAATACCGAGAACAGCCACTGACTGCTTTAACAAGCTATTCTTATCTGGCCAGATAATCTTGCCAAATTCTGTTTTGATGTTTTTCCAAGCACTTGTCTTTGGCGCATTTGTCTTTGCTGAATCTCCCATAGTATGCCTCCTGTAGATCCTTTACTGATTATTTTGTTTCCTTGTGTAATGTGTGAGTCTTACAGAATCTACAATATTTCTTGATTTCCATTCTATCAGGATGATTCTTCTTCTCCTTAGTAGTATTGTAGTTACGCTGTTTGCACTCTGTACAAGCTAATGTAATCTTTGTACGCATAATTCCACCTCCGCTAGCGTTTCTAATCTTTACCTTTGTTCTAATCAGG
The DNA here is from genome assembly GCA_036310845.1 of Lachnospiraceae bacterium. Taxonomy (GTDB): domain Bacteria; phylum Bacillota; class Clostridia; order Lachnospirales; family Lachnospiraceae; genus COE1. Next base: position 13,855 of record JAXJRB010000203.1, read on the forward strand.
TCTTATGACCATGCAATGTGTAAATCAGCTTTTTTCGCAAAATTGGCATAAAAAAAAGACCCAATTCACATCTTGCCTAACAAATATATCATAACCATAAATCTGCGTCAACTTCTTTTTCTAAAACCATCCCTTGCAACGCCCTCTAATTCTTGCTTTTTCTACGTTTTTATGGTATATTATTATTTAATAATAGGTTTACTGTACCTGTTCTGGGGAGTTACACGTCCGGGAATCCGATTCATGAAGGTATTTTATTCAAGAAAGGAGGGGGCAGTATGCCAATGTCTTTTGCATCATTTCAAATTTATAATCATTATCTTACTACTTATGATAATAAACGTACATCGCGCAGTCATATCCATGACTATAATGAACTGCGGCATATCTACAGCGATATTCAACTAAAAAATCGTTTTGCGCCTCTTTATCTTGCAGATCCCTCACCACAGGCAATTGCATACGCTGTTCAGCTTAAGGAAAGCGCAGAAATACTTAAGCAAACGATTACAACATTTGGAAATCCTGATAAACAGATGCTATTTTCTTCCCAAAAAGCCTACAGCAACACTCCTGAGCTTGTTGAGGTTGAATATACTGTCAATAAATCTTCTGCTCCGGAACATTTTCATATTGAAGTAAAAGAATTTGCTTCCCCACAGATAAATGAAAGCAGTTTTCTAACATCAAACCAAATGGTACTAATGCCTCCGGATGACTATTCCTTTGACATTATCACCAACAAACTTCATTATGAATTACAATTTTCTGTCGGTGACGGAGAGACGCATGAACAACTTCAGCGCAAAATTGCGCGCCTGATTAATACGTCTAATATTGGCCTTAGTGCCACCATACTAAATAGCAGGGGGCGTACTGCGCTTGAGATTATCTCTGATGCATATGGTGTTCCTGTTCAGGGTAGGAATCATTTTGAAATTACTGATAGCAATACCAGTCATACTAAAGGTATTGTACATTATCTTGGTTTAAATAAATCCATTCACAACGCCACAAATGCTACTTACTATTTAGATGGCAAGGAATGTTCCTCTTATACAAATACTTTTCCTGTATATGGAAATTATCAGCTTACTCTGAATCCGCAAAGTAGCACACGTGAAGCAGACGTTGGTTTATACCCTGATATGGAATCATTAACTTATAATATAGAAGGCTTTGTTAGCTGTTACAATCAATTTATTCACGGCGTTAATGTTAATAATGATGAGAATGCTAACGTTGCAAATAACCATCATCTTTTGGATGAAATGAAAAAACTACTCGGTCGACACAAAGGAAAAATCGAAAAATACGGTATCGAAATCCAGGATGACAATGCTTTAAAATATCGCCGCGATGATAGCCTGACTAAGATGCCTGACCTTGATGACCTGCAAAATTTCGGCAACCAAGTACTTCGCAAACTCCATTCCATCGCCCTTGACCCAATGGAATATGTATCCAGAGCAATTTGCGCATACAGCAATCCTTCCACAAGATATATAAACCCATATATAACAAGTATTTATAGTGGCATGCTGTTTAATTCATATTGTTAAAATAGTGCGTGCCAGCGCACGCACTTTGGCAAGAATTTCTGCTGAAATTCTTGTTTAATCACCTCTACGTTACAGCATTTTCCTAATATACAAGAACCGCTGATAGTTCACTCAACCATCAGCGGTTCATTATTTCTGTTCAATTCATTTCTTCTTTCACCATGTTCAAAGCTGCTCGAATCACCTTATCCATGTCATAATATTTATACTGTCCCAGTCTTCCACCAAATAGGACATTTTTCTCTTTTTTCGCAAGTTCTGCATAAGCTTCGTAAAGCATACTGTTTTTGTCATCATTTACTGGATAATAAGGATCTTGGCCTTTTTCCCAATCTTGCGGGTATTCTCTCGTAATCACCGTATCAGGTTGTTTGCCAAACTCAAAATGCTTATGTTCTATAATACGAGTATACGGCACCTCTCTTTCCGTATAATTCACTACCGCATTCCCTTGGTAGTTCTCCTCTCCTTCTAAAACTTCTGTTTCAAATCGAAGAGAACGGTATGACAATTCACCTAACTGATAATGATAGAACTCATCAATCATACCAGTATATAATATCTTTTCAAAGGTATGTTCTCCGTCTACCGATTCAAATAATCCTGTCTGCTCATTTTTCCGGCAATAATCCTCATAAGATGTATTAAGTTTCACAGTAATTCCATCTAGAAGCTTTTCTACCAGACCAGTATAGCCCCCTTTCGGAATTCCTTGATATGGATCATTAAAATAATTATTATCGTAAACAAAACGCACTGGAAGTCTCTTAATAATAAACGCCGGTAGCTCTTTGCAGTCTCTTCCCCACTGCTTCTCCGTATATCCTTTTACCAATTTCTCATAAATATCGGTTCCTACCAAGGACAGGGCCTGCTCCTCTAAATTCTGCGGCTCTATAATATTAAGTCGGGCAATCTGTTCCTGAATCTTTTCCTTTGCTTCCTTTGGTGTCTTTATATTCCACATTTTTGCAAAAGTATTCATATTAAAAGGAAGGTTATACAATTCATCCTTATAACTTGCAACCGGCGAGTTAATATAATGATTAAACTCTGCCAATGTATTTACATAATCCCACACCTCTTTATCCGAAGTATGAAAGATATGTGCACCATATTGATGTATCTGAATACCTTTTTCTTCCTTCGTATAAATATTTCCAGCGATGTGATTTCTCTTCTCTATCACAAGACAGTTTTTACCCAATTTGGTCATTTGGCTTGCAAAAACAGCACCAAAAAGACCTGCACCTACTACCAGATATTGATAATGCATTGTGTCATCCTTTCCCAGTCATTATTATCAATTGAATTATAAAAAAACTTTCCCCCAAATGCAAGCCTTAAAACCCTGACTCTTGCGGTTTCCAATGCCTTGCCAGATGTTCATATTCTGCCGCCTTTTCCTTCAAACGCATCGTTTCTAGTTCATATTCATCCTTCGGAAGCGCACGAATTCTAGGCGACTTCGCATATTTGCGACAACTAAGTGCTAATGCCATCAAGGCAACCGTCCCACTACTTGCAATATCAATCTCACTCTCGCATTCATACGCAGCCCGATAAAACCACTTTGATGCTTCCTCATATTCTTCTCTTTTCATAAAAAAGTAGCCTAACTCCATGCACACCTCTGCGGAAGGCATCGTTACCTCCTCCAAAAGAGCTGTACGCAACATAGCAACGGCATCATCTGCCTGCCTATAAATTTTCAAAAGTACTGCTATCGTTTGTCTTGTCAGCACTTCTTTTCCTTTTTGCTTCAAAGACATTAATGTTCGTTCCAAAAATTCTTTTGCACGTCCAAGCGCCTCTTCACTACCTGCCTTATAAAGCTCTCGCAAGTACATCGTAAGCAATCTGTCAGACAACATTCCTCTTTCTTCGATGATTCTCTCAAATACCGAAAAATCCCTGTTGCTGTGATCTCCCTGTGGCCTATGGCACACCTCTATATCACTATCAAATACAATCGGACTTGTATTTATTGTTTCATGAATAGGATCAATCCACGTAAATTCGCGTAACCGCTTAAAAAGCTTCGGTCTTAGGTCTTTGGCAAAGTTCTCTGTCGGATGATTAATCTGCTCTGTTACATAAATCATCTGAACAATCTCTACTTCCGGCATAAGCACCTTTTTCAATGCTTTGAATTTTACTCTGTTTTCTTCATCCAGATATTCATCAGCATCTGCCGAATAAATATAATCTCCTGTTGCTTTTGAAAAAGCATAATTTCTCGCTGCGGCAAAATCATTCACCCATTCAAAATCATATACATTTGACGTATATTCTGCTGCAATCTCCTTCGTTTTGTCCGTGGAACCGGTATCTACAATGATAATCTCATCCATTAGCTCTTTCAAAGAATCAAGGCAATCCCTAAGCACTGCTTCCTCATTTTTCACAATCATACACAAACTAAATCTCATCTTACAACCACGCCTTTCCAGTACCTTCACACTTCCCCTTTGTCTATTTACAATCTATATTCGTAATCATGCAGTACCTTCATAATTACGTTGTAAAATCATCTTCTCATCGTCTAAGAAAATGCTTAAAACCATCCTAAATAATTACAAATTTTCTATAATAATAGTATAACTTATTACACATAATTACTCAACATAAATATTTTCATTTTTTATTCTTTTTATTCAAATTGTCTGTTCAATTCCATTCCGCAACTTTATATTTTGTGTTATCATAAGTTAGATAACATGTTTTTGTACTTCCATAGCACAATCAAAGAAAGGTAAAAAAATGGATTACAGACAGAATTACGAAATGCTTTTAAAAACACAATGTGATGCTTATGAGCAGATGCTTTTTGCCATTACACAAATCTCTGCATGCGACGATATCTTGCTAAGTTCATCTACCACTGAAACTCCTGATGTAGATGCTATTCAAGCTATCACCTCCAAAAAAGATTACTATATTCAGAAATTGGACAAACTTTCTCGCGAAACAGAAACGGAAAAAAGAAGAATTGCTGATATTCTCTACTTATACCATGATTTTCATTTTCATCCACTTTATCTAAGAATGGAACAATTACAAACTATGGCTCAAGAAGAACTGGAACAGGTTATCCAGAAAGAGGATTCCAACAATCCAACTATTGTTAATAAACTCACACAGTATAAGGAAAAGTTAGAAATTGATATTAAGATACGCGAAATACCGATGGCGAAAAGAAAGATCTTCTTTATCCGTCCGGATACCTAACCTATTACGTTTAGACAACAAGAGCTGACTCTTACGTTCATTCATAAAAGTCAGCTCTTTTATCTTTTTTCACACTAAGTTAACATGCGAATCCTGTGTTGATATGTATGCTTTTCTCGTACCTTCTCATAACCACTTCTTGCTATTTTTTCCCTCTCTGCATCATGTATTAAATAATATTCCACCTTAGCAAGTAAGTCTTCATAATCCGTATAATAGACAAAGTCCCTATCCGGTTCAAAAAATTCCAGCATATCTGCTTGATAATTTGTTAAAAGAAAACCTCCACATCCCATAATATCAAACGCCCGAAGCGGAATTCCACTACCAATACTTCGTAATGTGATGTTAAGATTAATTTTACTATTTTTATACACATACGGTGCTTGAGAATAATAATCAACGGGACTATGTAATGCTTTTTTCAGATTATCGCTACATATAAGCTTTTGAACATTTTCATCCTTCAGATGCGTATACACCTTTACATCATACTGTTCGGCAAGCATAGTCAAAATATCCATTCGCTCACAAGCCGTCACCTTACGATACAAGTAAAAATTCGCATAATACCATTCCTTTGTAGCGAAAGCATCTGGATGCGGTGTTAATGGGCTCACTGCTTCGATACGACTCAAAAGCTTCTGATCCTGTCTTAACAGCTCTTCTAAGATATTCTGCCCGTATAGGTTCTTCTGCACTTGAAGCATTCCATCCAAATACCCTCTGTCATACTCTGACATTGCCTCCAGCCGATGATATAGCCGCATATCAGATTCCTGATACAAAGCCCCTACAAACGAGATATCTGCTTGATATTGACGACCTTGGATAGCCTTTAAGCAGTCATAATACTCCACATCTGCTGCCATCGGAAGATAACTTACTGTTTTTACCCCCATACGTTGCAGTCGTTCTACCTCTACGCTGTCAAACACACGAATATCATTGGTCGGATAATGCACAGTTTCTGAATATAGCTGCGCATACGGGCTGTCATATACCCACGAAACATAGCGTACCCTACATGCCTTTGCCGCCATCGCTGCAACCGGAAAATAATTAAAGGAAAACATATAATCATAGTTCCCGGTTATCAAAGTTTGGGCAATTTTCTTGGTAAGTTCAGGATCAAATCGGGTGTTTTTCTCTTTGGCTGAGAAAGAAAAGCAGGTAAAGGTATCACCTGCTGCCGTCCATGCTCTTTTCATATATTCATTTGCAAAGCTGTTCCATTCAAGGAAAAGGATGTGGGACATGGGAGCGCTCCTTTCTAGTCTAACTGTGTTTTTAATATCTGTACTGTTTTTGCCAAGCCCTCGGCAATACCAGTATTCGCTTTCCAACCAAACTGCTCTATTCTAGCAGCATCCAACAAAGCCTTTGTTGCTGTTGAATACCCTGCCTTTTCTATCTGATCCGGTAATTCAAAGATTACCTTCGTATCTGCTTCTTTTGCTAAAAATCCTGCTAAATCTTTCAGCATAATATCCGAATTACTATCTGCAATATTTATCGCACTTCCTTTTTCTCCATATAGTAGCACATAAAATGCCGCTGTTGCCGCATCCACTACATATGTATAAGAATACAGCTGATTTCCTTCACTTTTTAGCACAATATCCTCACCAGCTACTGCTTTTCTTATAAACTGCGCGATTGCTTTAGAATCATCAACAGCCATTGTCGGACCATATACCCTAGAAAATCTTCCAATAATAAATTCCTGCCCCTTTTGTGCCGCATAAGCATTACAAAGAGATTCTCCAAGACGCTTACTCTCAGGGTAACCTGCTCTTGTTGTGTTGCAATCAATATAACCTAAATAGCTTTCCTCAAACTTATCCACATCATTTTTATTTTCACCATAGATTTCCACCGAAGAAAAGAAGAAAAAGCGCTCACAATTGTGGATAGAAGCATATTCCAGAAGTTGATATGTTCCCTGTACATTTGCAGTAATCGTACCAATCGGATCTGTTGCATAAGCGCGAGGATGCGTATTACTCGCTGCATGCAGAATATAATGAATGGTTCCAAGCTCTGGCAATGGCACGGTAATATCATGCGACAGATATTTGAAATATTTACTGTCCCAGTATACACCAAAGCGTTTTTTAGCCTTTTCCTCATTGCGACTTACTGCTATAACGTGAACTCCCTGCTCATTGTCTGCAAGATTCTGATTGCGATACATTAAAATATCAATCATTACCGATGCAATCATTCCTGTCGCTCCTGTGAAAAGAACAGTCTTTCCTGAAAGCAAAGACCAGTTAATTGGAAGTTCCGATGCCTCTTTGATTTCTGATCGATAAATTGGATTGGTTAGTATATTCATGTTGCTCCCCTTTTCCTTCTTTTCTTCTAAATTACTCCTTTTACCATACAGCTCTTTTTGCAGAAACAAAAACCATACTTCACTACACCCTTATAGCCTTCATCAAAATACTCTGCCGCATAGTTCTTCTCCTCTATCTGCTGCAATGCTTCTTCACATTTTTTCTCCATTTCAGAATACTTCTCTGCTCGTTTTACTTCTATGATAATTACTGATTTCTTCGGATCATGCGGACTTAATACAAGATCCGGTCTTCCATCTCCATGCTCTCTATTCGACTCTATGGCATAACCTTCCAAACTGCTTAATATTCCTAGTAAATATCCATGATAGAAATTCTCCAATGCATCATGATAACTAATGCTTGTCGCAAGCTGCCTAGATATGAATTGCTCAATATCCTCACATCTTCCCTCAAGGATACCTTTATAAAGCTCTGTAAAATCCGTCTGCGTAATCCTTTGTGAAAACCATTCACGTATTGTATGACGATAGATATAACGTATCTCTACATTCGGAATCTTCATCGTAAGGTAAATCGTATCGACCTCAAATCGCTTATCTACTGCCTTTAAATACCCTGTAAAGAAAAGAAAATTCCATAGATTATCCTTTGTCGTATAAATATCTGCGTAAGTAATCTCTTCATGCACTGGCTTTTCTATCGTTCCGCCGGCAATCAGCCCTTCAATTTCTCTCTTTGTATTCTCATCCGCAGCTTCAATTAGCTCTCGTACAATGCTGTTTGATGAAGTATTCGACCAATAAGATTTGGGGAATGCTTTACTGTCACTGCACAAGGCTTTTACATAATTAATCATACTCCAAGGATTATATACTTGCGTGTTTCCAAATATATAGCCGTTATACCAATCCTTTGCCTCCTCAAGCTTATGCGTCATTTCATAGTAAGACAACATATCTTCTACTTCTGCCTGCGTAAATCCAAAATACTCTGCATATTCATTGCTCAATATAGAAATAATTTCCAAGTTATTTAATCCCGTAAAAATGCTTTCCTTACTAATACGCAAGCAGCCTGTTACCACGGCAAATTCCAAGTTGTCATTTGTTTTTAACGCAGACTCAAATAACGAGCGGATAAAGCCTATCATCTCATCATAAAAACCTGCAAAATGTGCATTCTCCAATGGAACATCATATTCGTCTATTAAGATAATCGTATTCTTTCCATGTGCTTTTGTGAGACATGCCGATAAAAATTCTAGTGCTTTCGCATACTCTATATCCGTTGCATTCTTATCCACAATTCTTTGAAATTGTACTTTTTCTGACTCAAATATTTTATCACTTTTTAATATATATGCATGCCTCTTAAACTCCTTAGAAATCTCATCTACTATGCTTGCATATGCCATCTCAAACTTCGGCTGCTTCCCTGACTTTAAGGAAAGTGATATAACAGGATACTGCCCCAGTTTAGATACATATTTTTCTCCTGCCTGCATAATCTTCATACCATCAAAGAAACTGCTATTATCTTTCACATTTCCCTTAACATCTATCTCTTTCTCAAAAAAAGTGCGCAACATACTTAAAATCAAAGTTTTCCCAAAGCGGCGCGGTCTGGTAAATAAGTTAACTTGACCTTTTTTATCTATAAGTTCCTTTATAATCATTGTTTTATCAACATAAAATAACTCGTCTGAAATAATCCGCTTAAAATTATCATATCCAATCGGTAATGCCTTCTTCATAAACACGCCTGCCTTTCCTAATCTCTTATGTTCAAATTGCACACATCTCGTCAAAAGTTATCAATTTCACATTCCTATTTTTTTCAGCATATTTTATCGCATCATCCTGAAATCCTGATTTTGAAAAAAGGTAATAATACTTCTCCGAATAACCAAACAGTTCCCCTCTATCTATCAATGTCTCAATGACAGAAATGTCTACTTTTTCCCTTCTCCATTTACATTCTCCAAAGAACGCTGACTTATCCATAACTGACATAATATCAATTTCTTCCTGCCTACGTGCTTTTGGATTATTTCCCCACCATCGACCTGTTTCACTAATCACAAACGGCAATGTGTTATATATTTGTGGCAAATACAAATACTGCTGGCATATTTCCTCAAATACCTGTCCCATAAAATCATTCAGCTGCGGAATCACTAACGTCTCATATACCTGTCGACCAACACCACGGCTAATACTACTGGTATTTGGTCTTACAAAGCGATACCAAAAAAGATACATACTATCCGCTAATCTATATAATGTCTTACGACTTATGACAGGCTCCGTAATCGGCGTCTCCCTACGAACAATTCCCAATGAAATCAAGGAAGCAATCTGATTACTACACCCACTTGTCTCCAATCCCGTTTTCGTGGCTATCTCATTCATTTTACTAGCCCCGGAAGCAATTGCTGAAATAATAGAATGATATGTCATGGGTTCCTTCAATTCCTGCTTCATCAGATTAACCGGTTCTTCAAATAAGCGTCCTGACTCATCAAAAAAGAGCTGAATGATATTTTCATCTATACTAAGCTTATTATTTATACGTGATAAATACTCTGGAATTCCACCTGTAACACCATAAAGTACAGCCTGCTGTTCCGGCATAAAGCTTTCTAACATCTTCCTTGCTTCAAAGAAAGTAAACGGATGTATCTTGAACTGTGCTGTTCTTCTTCCATATAAAGGACTCTTATAGCCTAATACCTGCTCTTCCATAAAGCTCATAGAGGAACCACATAAAATCAAAAAGAGCTTACTGTCTTTCCAACAGCTATCAATATGGCTCTGCAACATAGCGGAAATGGCAGGATACGATGCCGCCAGATAAGGATACTCATCAATTGCAATAATCATGCGTTCTCCAGACACAGCAATCGAATCAATATATTCTAAAAGTGCCTCATAATCGCGAAATTCTGCCGTAGTCTGTTTCCATTCACCCTGTGTCAAAAACGCCTTAGACAAACCATATAAATTTTCTTTCTTGGTACCTTCTACAGAAATATAGTAAATCCCTTGCTTATCCTTCATAAATTCTCGAATCAATGTAGTCTTACCTACACGACGACGCCCATAAAGCACAACAAATTCAAACTGATTGCTATGGTACATAGTATTCAATTTATTTAATTCACGCTCTCGACCTACAAACATATGACACCTCATTTTGCTAATCGTATGATTAGTAATTGTGCGATTAGTTATTATATACTTAGTATATCGCACTATAACCCAAAATACAATGAACGGAAAACAGAAAAGGAATTGATTTTTAACCAATTCCTTTATAAAACAACCAACTTTTCCCTTGCAACTTTTTTGCTTAATTCTTCATATATTTCTCTAACGTATAAATTACTTGCAATCAAAACATGATCATATGTCTCTTGTTCATCCAGCACGGATAAATCATATATTCTTTTTCCTTTATGCTCTTTTCCCCATAATGCTGAATCTCTATCTACCATACCAAGAACTGAAATTCCATATGTATCCAGACAATCAATTAATAATCTTGCAGCTCTTCCAGCCGGATATACATATACTCTTCCCAAGCCATTAGCAAAGTCTAAATCCTTAAAATCAATATATCTCAATATATTACCTTTTGCCTTTTCATTCTCAAAAATATTTCCCAATGAAAATATTTGATTCTGCTCTAAGAATGCTTCCCGATGCAATGCACAGACTCTATATGCTTTATCCTTCTTAAAATATAATATTCCTAACGACTCTACTTCATCTTTTTCTGAGTACTTCTCCTTCTCCCAATCAAGCAGCTTACCTCTATCTATATCACAGTATAAGCCATCTTCTTTCACAACAGCCATACTCTCCTCGCTTGTACTAGTGCCAAGCATTACCCGTTTGGACAAGTCTGACATCAAAATATTCGTTGCAAAATAGTATTCTTCGTCAAAGCTCACGCTATCCGTTGTTTTATTTTTACTTACTACCATGTGATTACTATCCGATGCTGTCCAGCGCTGTTTATGCTTGATATGAAATGCTATCTTATTCTTTATTTCCAAAATCTGCATTCCTGCCTTATCAGCTTCATATAAAAACCAATGATCCCATTCCGGTCTTCCAAGCATAAATCCCTTATCTGGAAATACTGTAATATAATTCCCCTGAAAGAAAAATGCATCAATTCCAGAAAAATAATACTCTCCCTTTGTATCATACTCATCATCAATGTCATATCTATGCATAATAAGAACTCGATTATCAGACACCGTAAAATATTCTCTTATCTCATCCCCTAATATATTTTTTAAAAATATGTCTGAATTAACAATACCACATAATTCTTTCTCTTCCTTGGTATTGTCTTTTAAAGCCTGCAACATATCATAAATAAATGGAAACGGCTTGCCTGTTTTCTCTTTTCCCGAACGCTTCAGTTCAACAAATGAAACCTCTGGAAACACATCACGTAGGATTTCTATTTCCTCTAGCACATTACAGGAAATCACACGGAATCCTATTTCTTTCCATGTACACATTGCTTTCTTCTGCTTTTCAATTTCCCAGTTGTCTTTTGAATACATTAACGATGTTGCGATTAACATACCAATCTCCTTTTATCCTGATATATCCTCATACAATAAATCAACAAAATCCGAAAACATAATATAATCTCTATTTCTTACAAAATCATTTTCGGTCAGCTGCTTCGCCATGCTTGTCTCATGTTCTAAATTCGCAATTATAATAAAGTTTTCCTCTTTACAACTCTTTATCTCACTTATATGAAAAATAGGAAAATCCATTAATGTTTTTCCTATAAGCTTATCATTATTATCACAAAATCCTCTAACTGGCGCTCCTATTTCCACCAAACATTTCATAAATGCCTTTCCTGAAAAACCTGCACCAAAAATAATAAAAGATTTTTGAAGCATATCTAACTTCTTTTCCAGCTTTTGTCTCAATGCTTCCTTATCAAAATCATTTTTAAAAAAGGCAGAAAGTCGTGTAAAACAAGCATATTCTGCACTTCTTGTTATGTCCTCATTTCCAAGACTTTCTGTACATTCTGGTAACATATATCCTTCCCGTTCTATATAAGGCTTCCAGAATGAATAATGATATCGTTCCCATGCGTGGCAACCGAAAGGTAACTTATGATTATTCATCTCATAGCACTTTTCTACCTGTCTCTCAAACGCAAATTGGAGTGCTATTTCCAAAGGCGCAATCCTAAACTCAGGTGATACTATTGATGAGAAAAATAAATCTTCATTCTTTATCTGTTCATCCCGTAAGGGCTGTCTTTCTTCTAATACCTTAATAAAACTTCTAACCCTTCTCAAAGATAGCCCGCCATTCCCTACATGAAAAACACTATGTTTTGCATCTATGTAATTAAATATCCCATATAACCAAGGAGCGCCTATATAATCATATCCCAACTCACAAAAATAGGATAATTGATCCGTAAATATAAACGCATCTAATTGGTAAAGCAGAATATATTCATAATCTTGAAAACGCTTGTAGAAATCTATAGAAAGCATTAAACGGTTATAATCTGTAATGCTCTTAAAAAAAGAATCCTCAAACCTTTCAATCTTTGTAAAATCATCTTCCTTAACAGTAAGAGACTTCGGCATCACTGCTACAATATCACAGCCTTTAAATATTTTTTTTGCTTGCATCAAGGATATCTTTTCTTGATTACATAATTGCATTGTATACATAGGTATAACAATTGCATACTTGTTAACATCATTCATATTCATCATCCTATTCTATTTGCTTCGTTGCAAATAATAAGCCTCTTCTCAGTTCAGGATTAATTTCTTCGCCAAATGGAAAAAACAAATATCCATCCGAAAAATTTGTTTTATACCCCAAGCTATCCATATATTCTTTGATATTCTGTGCATCCATGCTTCTATGATATACGCAAATCAATGCTATCATCCTTTTATCTTTCTTCAAAACCGAAAATGCGCCTTCAAGTACTTGCCTTTCAGCACCTTCAATATCTAATTTTAAAACTGTAATTTCGTCCTTTTCTTCCAATTCCTCTAAAGTAATACTATTTTCACATTTTGCACCTGCTAACCACTTAGGTATAATCTCTACCTTTTCTCTATATGGTTTGAACGTATAATTTAAAGCCTCTACCCATTCTTCTTCACCTTCAATAATGTATATTTTTTTCACATTTTCAACATTTTCCAAAGCAAAAAAACCTTCTGCGCCTCCTCCATCGACAATTACATCATCAGCAAGAAACTTATATCTCCTTTGTGAATAGCAGTGAGCCGACTCCATATCCTGCTCTTTCTTTATTCCATTCAAATATGATTGAACTTGCTTTTCTGAAGAAAAGCTTCTTTTTAAATATATCTTTTTCCCTTTCCACCATGAGTATAATAATCCGCAATTCGGATCTCTATGAACTTCAAAATCTGTTTTTTTCAAATCATATTTTTGCTTCAAATTCATATTATTAAATACATCCAGCTCATTGGTCTTTAGGTATTCTAATATATCTATTATTTCTTCATCTGCGCTATTCACATACTTTTCGACAATTTGCTTCTTTATTGACTTCAAACAATAATTCCAAGACTGTATTCTACTCTCCGAAATATGCAAGTCCGCCAATAACTGTTTTCTCATATCCTCTTCATATATTGTACTTGTTATCACAATCAAAGAATCTTTCGTGTCATTATGTGGCTTTCTCACAATAATATTTTGCCCCAAAACCTTTATACTCGTCCCTTGTTTTGATTCACAATTATCCCATACTTCTTCTACTTCATATTCTCCAACCTTCTCTATAATATACAAAAGAGAATCAAACATTTGCCCTTTTCCAAATAAAATTATCTTCTCCATATATGCTCCTACATAATCTTCTCTATTATTTCTCTTTCATATTTGTCCCGATGCTTTGCAAACTCCTCATCATCCACCACGTATTCTCCATGGGCAATCTCATTCACATATTTGTACGGTATCATGCATCTGTCCTGTACTTGTCTTTGATACCATTCATACTCAATATCAATATGTCCTATATCTAGTGCCCAATAACCTTCCTTTGCCAAATCATATGCTAACACCGTTGCTGTCGGTCCTAAAGCAATTAATATCAGCTTATCTTTTCCATATTTTTTAGCAGTTTCGAAAATATCATCATACTTAGAAAAAGCATTTTCGCTTGGAGCAAGTATACGTAGCACAGTAGACGCATCCGCCAGCAAATCATTACCAACTCCCAGTCTTGTTTTATCTCCCTCTACAACTAAAACATCCTGTCCGTTCCAAATTCGCTTAATCTGCTCAAATCTATCTCTCGCTTTTTCTTTATCCAGGTAAATAATATATGGTCTTGTAAAATACGCATTATAGTACTTTCTATCCATATCCAATAAGGCATATTGTTGTTCTCTTATCTCTTTTGTTAAATAGTGGCGAATATCTCCTTGTGCCTTTTCTGTATACTGATTCAATGTCCCATAATTATCTGCAATTGCAATTAATATATTCTCATCCCTAGACTGAAGCACTTCCTTCAACCTGACTGCTAACTTTTCACTTACCTCTTGATATTTTGCCCTCTTATGTAGATTTATTAACTCAAATTCACCATCACCAAATCTACAAATTGACTTTTTATGCTCACATATTGCCTGAACCGTTTCTTCCGCAGATGCCACTTGTGGAATCTGTATCTCTCCTCGTTTCACCTCATCTAATAACTCATATCTCACATTATCCAAAAACGGTTTGACTTCATTACTATAAAGATAAGTCAGCACTTCCATCCTCCACGAATTTCTTTCTAGTGCATCCCAATACCTGCTCTCACATGCATCAGTCAAAGAAAAAAAATTAATAATTTTTTCTTTCGATACCCCTATCTTCATTAAATCATTACACACATTTTCGTATTTCATTAAAGTAACAACTACGAAATCAAACTCACCTGTCAATTCCAATTGTTCCATAGTTCTAACCGGTACTCCATCCATACCTTCCAGAAACTTTTCCGCATTAGTATCAACATATCCTACTACGCAAATATTTTCCTTTTGCAAACATTTTTGAGCTATTTGATATCCAGCCCCAATCCCATATATATAAATTTTCTTTTTCATAAATTTTGTTCCTTTCTTACAGCCGGATAACACATACTTACAAATTAAATGCTTGAGAAAGTATATAGTATATTGGATAGTATTTTCTGACTATCATCTCAGACTCGCTTTTCATAAATAACTGATTATCTATTCGTGACGTCTCTCCTCCCATATCGTATCCAGCTACTATATCATCTATCAAACAAAACTTCGCTCCCTTACGATAACACTTTACAATCCAATCATAATCTGCCCGCATCTTATATTTCTCGTCAAAGCAATATTTCTTCAATAGACGTGTCGGTGCTACAACACTTTGATGACAAGGCATCTTATAGTGTAGCAAACCTCTCAATACTGTATGATTATTTTTCTTGAAATCATAAACCCCTAAAGGCTTTCCGTCTTGCATCATACATGTATTACCACAATATATTGCCTCTCCGCCTCGTTCTATCTGTTCTGCCAAAGATGACAAAGTACTTTTTTCATATAGAACATCTCCTGCATTTACAAAGATAATATAATCTCCCTTTGCCCTCCCAATTCCCTTGTTCATCGCATTATACACGCCTGTATCCTTTTCAGAATACACTTTAATATGGGCATCATACTTTTGTTTCATATTCTCTACAATCTCTAATGTACAATCCTTCGATTTACCATCAATAATTAAATACTCATAATCCCGATAATCCTGCACCAGTACGCTCTCCATTGTTTTTTCAATATCTGCCTGTGCATTATAGGTCACTGTAATAATCGTATATTTCACAATTAACTCCTATTTTCTCTCCACTTTACATTTCATTCACAATATCTTTAATTGACAACACATCACAACTACTCTTATTCTGAAGCAAGCTTTTTATTGTCTCATACTGTAAAAAGGGGGTCACAATTATGACATCTGTCTCAGGGAAATCATCATCCGGTGTCAAAACAGGTCTATCAACAAAAACTTCACCTGCATTCCTGTCTATTACATATTCTAGCGTAAGCTCCGATTCTTTTAATTCATTCATCAATGCCTTACCCAAATCGCTCATACCATAAATAGCAACTTTCCTATATCCCTTATCCCACAAATAATCAGCAATACTTTTTTTTCCCTGTAAATTAGTCATCCACTGCAAATTTAATAAAAACATTGCATAAAACTTATTCACATTCTTCTTATTATTCTGGTTTATCTTTGCCAATATATAAACAGTCACACCCAAGCCTATTATTAAAACGAATAATATGCCCATATAATCTACTTCTCCTTCTTAAAACCAATCAAGGTACTATCCATATCTGTTTGTTCAGGATTAATCCTCGCTCTTGCAAGAAATCAATTACATTTTCCCGCCCAGAGCCAAAACAGACTCCATAATAATTCTCTTTATCTATAGGTAACTCTTCCGGTTGAATTATAGGAAGTCCACAGTACTCTCCCCTCTTATTTTTATCTACAAAAGCAACTATCTCTAGTTTTGGACACAAAGTATTCAAAATCTGAAATGCATATCCTCCCATTTTACCAGCCCCCCATAAATATATTTTACCGGAAGCCAATTCTTCTTTTATTTTCGCATGATATAAAGTTCTTCGCTGCATCCCTTCACAAGAAAGATAAACATTAGCTAAAATACCCGCTGTCTCTGTTGCTTTGCTAATTAACTTATCAAAATCTCCTACTTCTATGCACGGTCGTCCCTGAACATATTCATAAAATTCTGCTATTTGCTTTCTAACCTTATGTCTTGCAAAGTTTTCATTCCATGTATCAATAGCACACTCATGTATTGCTTTAACCTTTCCATTCGCATACCACTTTAGACAATTATCCAAATTATCTACAATACTTCGTAACGAAAAATCTTTACTTATAAACGCATTCTTTTCATTTATAAACACTTCCGGAACTCCTGCGACCGGTGTTGAAACAATGCACAAGTCATAGGTCAATGCTTCTACCATGGAAGATGGAAATGACTCATTATAGCTTGTACACAGTAAACAATCGTTCTCTTCCAGTAAAGGGACAATATCGCTAACAAATCCTGTAAAAATAACTTTATCTTCTAATCCCTTATCTTTCACATACTGCACACATTCATTGGCATATATATCATTCATATCTCCCGCAATTGTCAGAGTTATACGATATTGTTTCATACAAATTTCACATGCCTTTATTGCCATGAGCTGATTCTTATATCCGCATAAACTCCCTAACATAAGGATATGTATTTCGTCGTTAGGATATTTTCTTTTTCTCTTTACTTCATCCCGCAATGCTACGGGACGCACACATCTGGATGTAATCCCTAACTGCCTACTCCAACGCTCCATATACATCCTAGAATCACACAGATGATAATGCGAATAAATATCACCTTGGCAACAGGCAAACTCTTCTTCTCTCAAAGAATAAATATCCATAATGTGTGGAATGTGCAGCTTTCTTGCTACTATCTCAACCGCAATATTTAACTGTACACTATGCAAAAGCGCAATCTTTTCTCTTTTTACCAGTTCCTCAACAGCTATGCTGCTCTTTATAGCACCAAGCAAATCAATATCACAAAAATTAAATGCTGTCGTATACTCTAACGCACAATGCGACATCCCATATTGTTCACACCTTCTTACATATTCTTCATTCGCTTTTCCTTGAGAATCTGAAGGTATTACAACAATTACCTCATACAAATCTGCCATCAACCTTGCCTGTTGCAATAGCAAATTTCCTGCTCCGCCAAGTCCATGTGCTATATCCAAAAAAAAAGCAATTTTCATCGAATATCAATACTCCCATACTATATCTTCTTTTAAGACTTTTGCCGGAATTCCTCCTATAATACAATTATCCTTATTTATCTCTTTATTCACGATTGCATTCGTAGCAACAACGACATCATTGCCAATCACTGTTCCTTTTAATATACTGCACCCCTTCGCTAACCAGGCATGATTTCCTATTGTGATATCCCGGCTATTATTCAATCTTTCGCTTTTATTCATATTATATATTTTATGTCCATCAGTGCTTCTAATCGTTACGTCTTGAGCAAACAAACAATCACTTCCTACAGTAATCGTTGTACCCTCACCTGCCACGATAGATGCCTTATATACATACGTTCTTTTCCCTATATGTATCACATTATTATTATCATCTATTCGAAGTTCTGTTTTAAGAACAGATACATCATCCTCTAATATAATATGATTATAATTTCCCGAAATGTTTGTTACCATTTTAGAAAATTCTATATTTTTACCAAATTCAATCACATTACATTTTCCTGTAACATGTTTTCTTATTAACCAGCAGTTAAATATTATTTTTAAACTCCAGTCTCGAACTAATATTACATTTGTTCTTATGAAGTTACGATGCAACCACTCCTCCAACGTTTTACAATATTTTTGCTTATCTTCCTTTAACCTGTTTAAGACAATATGTTTATCATTAGAATTAAAACAAATGATAAACATATACCTTTTCCTCTTTGCTTCGTCTGATACTGCTTCATACGATAAAACAGGTATACTATCTATTTCTTTAATCTCAGCATGATTGACATCGCAAAATGCATAAATTAAATGTTGCAAATGTATTCGTTTCAAAAAATAGTATGTACTAACGCCTATTTTTCCTGCCCCATATAAAATAATTCTATTTTTCATCTTCCTTATATGCATATATCCATCCCATATTACTTGCCTTATCTACACACCAATAAGAAAATCCTGCTTCTACAAAGTCTTCCAGCAATTTCTCTTTTCCTCGATAGTGCCACTCACACATAATAAAGGAAAATTCCTGTAAAAGTCTGGTTTCTACTAAATCACGGATGATATTATATTCCTCACCCTCACAATTCATTTTTATCACCAAATTCTTACCTGTGTGTTTCTCAATTAAAGGTTGCAATTCTTCCGTTGCTCTCCTTACCTCAATCCTTTGTACTTGTTCTTCTTTTTCGAGAATTAGATTCATATCTTTATATAAATCCTTCGCTTTTTCTCGCACTTCTATAATTGTGCTCTGTGCACATGACATATTCGTATTATATTTAATCTCTCTCTTTTCCGTTTCATTGCTAATTCCAAATGGATTTAATACCAAACGATCTGTTCCGATATATTCTCTTAAATTCTCTTCTGCTCTAGCATATGTATCCGGAAAAGGCTCATACATATATACTTTCTCTACATTCTTCATATTCAAAAAGCATAAAGCACTATCTCCTATCGAACCACCTATATCAAATACAATATCTTTTTTATTATTATTTATACCATATCGATATATGTTAGCTCCAAAAACCTCCCTTACACTCTCATACTCATCATATGAGCTAACACAAAAGTCTTTTCCTTTTATATCTAATAATAATTTTCCTGTATCAGTTATTCCCTTAATGAAATTCTCTTTTTCAAAAAGTTCTTGTCCAAACTTAATTTTTTGATATGGCAATTCATATTTATCATGTAATTCATGTGCCACTCCCATCGCTTCATTTAAATTGGCAATCATCAATATAATCGTATCAAATTTTTCTTTTTGAATATCAGATTGCTTACCTATTTCTTTTCCAGCATAAAAACCACTTCTACTTCTATCTACATACATTCTGACATTATATTTGTTAGCGATTTCACCTTCGTATTTCTTATAATAATTTCCTAATCCATACACTATCACTGTTTGTTTCTCTTTATCCTCTTTTCTATGATAAACACCACGGAACAAGCTTGGAAATGTGCATTTAACTTCTTCAGAGATTGCTATTTCATCTGGCAAATCAAAATTTTCTTTGTCCTCATCCATCATCATTGCCTTGACAATCTCTTCACTTCCACTATGCACTCCGGAACCATCAAACCCTATATTTTTAATAAATGAACAATATGGATTCAAGCACAAACCACCATGTTTAATCACACTGAGCCCCCAGAACACAGCCCATGAATCAGTATATCCCTTGATGTTGCCAGCCAAAATATCCTCCATATCATTTCCCCAAAGTGCTAACTCTTCAGAAAGTTTCATGTCTTTTTTCATACATGCAGTGATTTCATAATCAATCTCTAACTTATCCCATCTGTCTTTCCAGGTTCCCCATCCCAAAGAAGAAATACGTCCGCAGAAATACGCATCTTTCTTTTTCTCAGCCCAATCTAACGGCCAAGCATATCCGCTCACAGAATACACTTTTTCCTGTTCCTTATACTTGTCTAAACATTGTCTCATAAATGTCATAAAATTGGGTGTTGTAAGACAGTCATCTTCAAGAACAACTACTGCTTCATTCTCTTGAAATACATAATTTACTCCATCCAAAATAGCTTTTCTAAGCCCTTTATTAACATCACTCAGTCTATAAACAACTTCACACCAATCTATATTTCTAATTACTTCCTTGGTCTTTTCCCATTCAACACGATGCTTTTCCAACTTCAACCCGTCTTGGAAAATATATACTTTATCTACACCAATATTTTTTTTCAAAGCCTCCAATGTCTGACCCAGATGATAACTTCTATTATACGCAAATATAATAACCCCTATCTTCATATACCAATCCCCTTATTTTTTCTCAAGTACCGTAATACAATCCAAACTTTTCTCTCCATACCAATCAATGACTTCTTGCTCTACAATTCGAAACCCTACACGATGCGCCATATATGCAAATACATTTTTGCCCATAAAGCATCTTGCATGCGATGCAGTTGTAAAATCTGCTTTGTAATCTTCTTCATAATTTGAATGATGCAATAGGGCTTTTCCGCCCTTCTTTAATACTCTATAAATATCTTTAAGATACTCATACACATCAAACAATTCAAAATGAACCATAGAATCATAAGAAAATACAGATGTATATGCATCCGAATCCAGCTTTTCCAAATTAAAACCATTGTTTTTATAATAAACAATATTATCTTTATCCTTAAATCGCTCTTTGCATATCACCATATTCTCTTCCAAAATATCTACCAATGTAACTTTTCCCGCTTTATCAACATAATGTGGTACATGTCGCCCATGTCCGCATGCAATTTCAATCACATTATCAAGGTTTAAAGACTTGAATTTATCTAAAAATGTACTCTCTTCGCCCCAAAATACTGCAACTGCTTTCTCATCTTCTGCATCCTCAAACCATTTGTCATTTTGCGTTGCATGATGAAAGGCACACCACTCTCTATAAAAAACATGTTGCTCTTCTTCTAACAACTTATAACACTCGTCCATCAAAAAAACTTCTACATTATTTTCTTCAATGTCACGCTTCACCGTTTTTGCAATCTGTTCATCCTCTATTGCAACCAAATATTTTCTATTCTTTTTTAATGCTTCACACAATGATATTACATTTCTACCACAACACTGCTTTATTTCTTCATAATTACGATCTACAAAACATTCTATCCGCTCTTCTAAGCCTCTCCATTTCAAAAATTCATACATCCATTTTCCTTTATTACCTGCCCCATATATCACAAATGAATTCTCCATAATCTATCTCCTGTATTACTGTACTAATTCTAGCAGTGACACTACTTTTGTAATTTCCTTCTTCAAAAGCATACCTTTGATTTCTTCCACAAATCCCATTGCTGTGATTACTACGGTTGCATCCTCTTTCACAGCATTAATATCCGCAACTGAAAGAAACGGAATCCCTTTATAATCCATACCGGACTTTGTAATCTTGCTATCAGAGATTCCTATCACTTGAACGCCTTCTCTTATACAAAAGTCAATCAAAAAAACCGCCATATCTGATGCACCGTAAATGATAATCTTATCAATCGCTTTTTGTTGACACTTTTCGCTAATTGTTTTCCCCTGGCTATAAAGTCTAATCCACTCTTGCGCACACTTTAAACGCATATTAGCGTGATTTAGTTGGTCAATATATTCCTGTTCCAACATACTCCAACTATTTTTTTCTACATTCGTATTATCCACAATCGATTACCGCCTTTTTCCACAAATATGGGGCAATTGTTGTCCAAACTTTTTCCCCTGCTGAATAATCTCTTCTATCGTTCATATAAAAATCCTGAATATACATCTTTGCTAATAGTGGATTAATCAATTCACATTCATAAAACTCTTTCGAACTTACTGTATCCACCAAAAACTCTTTCAACTCTCCATGAAACCATTCTGTCAATGGAGAATTAAATCCTAACTTTAATTTCCTATACAAAACCTCTTTAGACATAAACGGCATCGCCATATCTCGTACAATTGCTTTCAAGTAGTCATTTTGTATCTTTGACGCCGCAGGAATTGAAAACGCAAATGACACGATTCGATAATCCATAAACGGCATTCTGATTTCTACGCTGTTCGCCATACTATATCTATCATAATTTCTTAATAATGTCGGCAACGTCTTTTGATGTGTTTCTTCATATAATATTTTATTAAATGCATCTATATTGTGACTCTGCACTCCTACACCGATTCTAGGACTTTTACTCGCTCTGCGGAAAAATTCATCTTCCGTTAGTCTACTCTCGCTCATACAAGTCTCATTATATATTTTATAAAGTCGGGACAGCTTATCTTTCTCCCCTATTACTTCTCTTCCATAATAAAATAAATCAAATACATATCCGCCAAACAGTTCATCTGCTCCATGTCCATCCAAAGATACCGATACTCCCGAATTTTTTATAGCTTTATAAGTTTGTAAAAAAACCCTTGGTATTGTTGCAATCGGATCCTCGCACATATATATGTCATTCATCATCTCTTCTGGTGTAATATGTGCATGAATTGGCACCTCTGTTAAGGAGATTCCTATATGTTCTGCCGCTTTTTTTGCATATGCGGTCTCATCAATAATCGAATAAGGCATACTTCCCACAAATGCATGCTGCCAATCTCTTTGTACATCATTTTCTTTCCCCAAATAACTCATTGCACCTATCACAGTACTCGAATCAACGCCTCCGCTCAATGCAGTTCCTAAAGGCACATCACTTCGCATTCTGATTTTACATGCATCCAAAAATAACTCTCGAAACAGTTCTACCTGTTCTTCATATCTTTCCGGAACATCTATCAGATGTTCTAACGTCTCCCACCATTTCTTAACATGAAGCTTTCCCTCTAATAAGATTGCACAATTTCCCGGTAGCAATTTTTGAATTCCTTGTATCGTACAATCCTTACCATTTTCAAAAGAAAAATAATCATAATTTTTATCAAACAATCTATAATTAATATTTCTTTGCTTCATAACTGAAAAAAAGCTCTTCATCTCTGAACCAAAATAGAATCCGTTTTCATCCTCATAATAATACAATGGCTTTATTCCAAATCTATCTCTGCTCAAAAAAAGTTTTCTTTCCTTGGTATCCCATATTGCAGCGCCCCACATACCATTGCATTTATTCTGAGCCTCTTCTCCCCAGTGTATATATGCCTTTAACAAAACTTCTGTATCACTTTTCGTTCGGAATGAATAACCTACCGACTGAAGCTCTTTACGAAGTTCAATATAATTATAAATTTCTCCATTAAATACAATCCAATATCTCTCTGTTTCATCAGAGAATGGTTGATTGGCTGCTTCTGTTGTGTCAATAATTGCTAATCTAGCATGTGCCAATGTAGCTTGTGGTAATTGTTTCACCTGTAATGCATCTGGCCCTCTATGCTCTATTCTTTTAATACATTCCCACGCTTTTTCCTCTGATATTTTCCCTACACAACCAAAAATACCACACATATTTACCCCTCATTTTGTTTCTTATAAATTACTGTTTCACCAAACTTTACGACAGCTTCATAGCCTTTTTCCTTCAAAAATTGATATGGTTCACTTTGCACAACTTCCGCTAAAGACATATATAATTGCTCTACCAAAATAACCTTTATATCTACAGAAAAATCTATTCCTCGCAATACATTCATTTCATGACCTTCCACATCAATATCAAGAAAATCAACTTCTCTTACATTATTTTCTCTCAAAACATCTTCCAATCTTCTAACTGGAACTTTTTCTTCTTTAACAATCCTATCTGTTAAATTGTCTTGCATTAGTAATTCATAATCGAACGTATTATATGCTCCATCGTCCAACATATAATATGTCATTTCACCTACAACATCCGATATTCCGCAGTTAACGTTCTTATCCTCTGGTCGCAGTATCTTAAAGTACTCCATATTGTCCATATTAGGTTCTATGTTAATTCCACGCCAGCCCTTTCTATATGCCCATAATGTATTACTTACACGCATTGGATGAAATGCTCCTACGTCAACATAAACTCCATTTTCTTTACCAGCAAATATATTTTTCAAATAGATTTCTTCGCCATTTCCCGAATGTATACTCTGTTGGTACATTTCTTCTATTTCTACTGCTCGTTTTAAATCAATATCCCAATATCTTATCTTTTCAGTTTTCACACCCATCTTGATGCATTCCTTGTATACATCAAACCAATAGATATACGTCATAATAAATACATAATCTATTTGTTCGATATCTTCTGCGATTTTTTCAGGACGATATACCGTATATTCTAATACTTTTCCCAATTGTCTTTTATCCACAATATACTTAATATCATAAAGTTCCTCTACTTGAAGTAATCCCGCAAGCGCTTGTTTCCCCGCACCCCAACATATTATTCTATTTTTCACACATTTTCTCCTTTACACCAGCCAATCTTTAATAGACAGCTTTCCTTCTTGTAAACTTGCATTTTCCCATTTCTTCATACTCGACATATCACAATATCTGCAAATTTTCATAGGTTTTTTTAACCCTTTATTCAAATCTTCAAAAGAAGACATTTCATCATATATATCTACCGATTTTTCCGTAGGTAATGTTGTTTGAAAATACTCATTAAAAATATCAACGAACATCATAGGAGCACATGGCGTTATTTTTCCATTTCTCATGCAGGTACAATCATGTGTACAATTCTTTCTTTTAATCCTATAGTCCTCCGTGCTCTCTAAATTAAAGCTTGATGAAAACTCACATATCGGACCGCCTTCCATGTCAATGCCGCATCTTACACCTTTACTCTCCAAATCTGCTATCATTTCGTCTATATAATCCCAATTAACTTTATATGGTGAGATTATTAATGCAATATCCCATTCTTTCAAAAAAGCAATATCATCTTCGGTTAGTCTTCTTACCAACAAACCATTGGTAAAAATAGTTATATATGAATATTTCCATATTTTTCTTGTTTCTTTTGCGTATTCTTTCCAATTAGGGTTTAATAACGGTTCACCACCCAAGAGAGCAATCCAATCAATATCATCCACAACTTCATGGATACGTTTCAAATCGGAACTTATAGATTTCAAATCAGGAAATTGCTTATCTTTTACTAATGGTGAAAAATGGTTACAGCCTTTACAATTAAGATTACAATGGTCTGCAATGTGGTATTGAAGAATATGCAATCTTTTTAACTGTCCAAACATATATGTTCCTTTTTCAATCTCTTCCACTGTAATTTTCTTTTCTTCCAGTGTTCTCACGCTTGGAATGCATATATCTTCTTCTTTAATTCCCATTTTTTTCATTTCTTTCACTATCTCTTCAATAGTCGGAAGCATAAAATACGAATTAATAAAAATTTTTTCTATTTCTCCTTTTTCATATAGACTGTACGCTTTCATCGGAGAAATGTATTCTAATCCATTTTGGCTCTTCCCCCATAATGATTTATTTTTATCAATCGCATATCTAACATGTATATCATTATTCTCTCTCAACCGCTTCACTAATTCTTCACGTTTTCCATATCCTCTAATTGCTGCTTCCATTTTCTTCCCCTTTTTATATTTTCATAAAATTCTCTTTCTTGTAAAATAAAGAAGTCGTACCATTATGTCCTGCCCAACCATATATAAGCCCAGTCAACTTCAAGTGATAAAAACCCTGCTTCTCTAAAAATCGAACCGCTTCCTTATACTCTTCAACGTCTGTATTATCCACTATAATTATGCCGTTTTCCTTTATTCGCTCTACCGCAGCCTCTGCACACAAGTCCCTATCATACAGACCATCTATCAGTATAATATCGAACAATGTCTCTTCCTCTAAAATCGCTTTACTGAATCCTAGGGGATTATCATTGTAATTGATATATTTTATGACCGCATTATCTCCTACTCTTTCTCGAACCGCATCGCACCATGCTTCATCTAATTCAACTGATGTAACACTCTTTACTTTCTGTGACCAGAATAGTGTTGAATTACCTGCTCCCCATTCAAACACCCTATGTTCTTTCGTAACTTTTTCCTTCAACATTTCTATGACAGACATTGCCAGCCAAGGATTTACTTCTCCATTTTCGTCAACAAAGAAATCTTTCTTATCCTGTGGTAGTCCCCACTCTGCCAAAAGTCCTGTTTTTACCAATTCACTGTCCTTAGCAGAAATCCCTGTTATAATGCGATTGGATAATTCGTATATATCTAATTTATTTTTGATAATATGCTCTAACCATAAAATGCTCCCCTTAGAATTCGCTTTTACAGGATAACACATACTATGTAATGGAATTTCCGGAATGTATTTCACTAAATCTGCACATGCCTCAAGTTCATCAAAATACCGAACAGACCTACACACGCCCTCTTCGCGTTCCATCAGAGTCCTAATCCTTACAATATCAGGTACACATCCATTCAATCCACTATAATAAAAGTAATCATAATCTCCACACTGCATTTCCCTTATGATATATTTTGAAGTTTTTACATCCAATAAACACATATCTCCTGATACACGTATCAAATAATCCGCTTCCACCGAACGAATCGTATCCACCATTCTCTTCGTAACATTTTCCTCATTTGATAGTTGCACCATCACATCATTTTTCTCAAGCAATTTGATTAAGTCTTTATTTTCATCACAATTATAGATACCCGCTACTACATTATACGGTTCCAACTCATGCACTTTGTCTAACGTACGCTGTAAAGCTACTTCCCCATCAATTTCATGTAACATATACGGATTGTATCGCATATCACACTGCAAATAAATTATGTTATTCATTTGTTACCCTTTCATCATTCAAGATATCTTTCAAATCCCTAAAATTGTTCTCCTGTATTACACCTTCTGTAATGCCCACCTTACATTCTGTAAGCAAATCTTTACTTATCGCAAAAACATCTTCTTCTATCTTTTCCCCTTCTATATCTATAATTACACTTTCCTTTAAAACACCATAGTTTTCATTACAAATCTCAGTATAAATATGGTTATCATCCCACTTTTTCGCAAACCAGCACATTACATTTTGTGGAAAACACTTCACTTTTTTTAACTTATGCTCCACCAAATCCATTTTTAGCAACATATTAGCATTCCATGGCATAAAGAAAATTTCATTCCCTAACGCAATGCTTATTGTAAATAAAAAGGTATCTTTTTCATTTCGTAATGCAAAGTCTTCTGGGAATGCCGCAAATATTTCTTCCTCCTTGTTTTCCTTATTCCAGCGAATGATTTGTTTCTGATTTCCTGATAACCAAAAATCGTTCCCATAAAACAATATTGTATTGTATCTGTTATTACGTTTCTGAAGTTCATGTAGTATAAATCGTTCCTGTTCCATATCAAACTCTAAAACAGCGTCTCCCATAGCCGCCGGATAAAATACCGCATTTCCTACAACACATGGCTTATCTCCAAAAACCATAGCCCCCAATCCACTATTTTTATCTGCAAACGAATTGACAATAGCATGAACTACTTGTGTTTCCATGTCTAATTTATAGGAATCACCATCACCAAAAAGATACATACATTTCTTTTCTTTATAAATAACTGCCTGCTTTAAAAGTGCCTTTTTTCCTATATTTATCTTCTTCTCTAATCCATTATTCAAATCATAAATCAATATCTGTTCTGACAAATAGGGCAATATATAGAATTTATTATCATTTTGAATCATTCCCAAAATTCCACACATATCATCTGCTTTTCCATCTAATAACTTAGATATATACTTTGTTTCCTTTGTCTTTTTATGATAGACAAACAAGCCATTTATATTCGCACCTGGGAACCATATTTCATCTCCCACATCACACCATGTATATTTTCGAAACATTTTATTAGCAGCCCTGTTGCCTATCCATTCAGCATTCTGTATCATAACAACTTTCCCTGTCTTCAGATACACTTGCACCACACTACTTACATCCCCATAATACGCATCACTCAGTACCACAGCCCTATCCATATCACTGGAATCATCATATATTCCCCAGCCTTCCTGTCGGTATTGATTCACCAATTTCTCATACTCCATCCATAGCTGCGGTCTCATAGAAGATACTGTAGATTTAATCAACGGATGCGGCCTCCATAGCAACGCCACCTCATCCTTGTTCTTCTTGAAAATATCGAATACCCATTTCATCTTCTCTTGCATCTTCTCGTTATGCTCTAACAACGCTGCAATACTTGTATTATAGAAAATTATCTTCTTCCAACTTCCATCCGGCTTTTCAATAATCTTCAACCATTCTTCCGGTATTTCCAAATCCTCTTTTTTCGTATTCAGCACCTTATCAAACTTCGGCGATCCCAGTCCCAAGAACTTCTCTTCCAGTTTCTTTCTATCTAAATGATACCCACCTAATCCATGTGTCTTTGCCGCTTTCAGATATTCATTGACATAGATTTGTTTCATTTTCTCAGATTGTACAATGACCTTATCCGCATTTACCACTCCCGGTAAGAAGCAAAAATGCTTCATGCCATCGATACTTGCCTGATCTGTTGGTTCAATCTCATCCAACACAAAATAAGGAATATACACCAACTTTTCCGTATACTTTTTCAAATTCGCACTGAAATATCTTGGATGCACACAGGTTACGAGATTCCAGTCATCATACGGATTATGAATATAGGCTATATCTGGCTTTCTTTCCTCAAAGTTATAGGTCTGCCAGTCAATCACTTCGATATTCTTTGGATATTCTCCGCCTTCATAATGCATCTGCCCTAAGCTTCTGTCAGGATTTCTATCATAATATGGAATTGGCACACAATATGCATCACAGTCTGGATCTTCTTTAGCAGCTAAATATACACTTTCCAGCGCATCCCACATAGATGCTTTGTATGGAAAAAAAGCAATTTCCTTCCGAACAGGTACATCATTTTTTACGCTGTTCTCTATGCGGAGCAATTGCTTCTTAAGATTTTTATAAGCTTTATTAGCATTGGCATCATTGCCATTCAATTCTTCATAAATAGAGAAAAGGACATCACAGTAATTTTCTACATAAGAAACAGTAACAAACCTTTCTCCTTCTATCTTTTCTATTAATGTTCCTATACTAATGGCACACTCCTGACACTGGCTAAGAATATCCTGTGCAAGAACGTAGTTTTTTCTATCTATATAGTTTTTTACCTCATCATGTGCCTGATGCAAGGTCTGTATCATTTCCAATACTTCCTGTTTTTGTACCTTTCTCATTTCTTTCCCCTCAAATCATCAATGGACTAAAAAAGTGACCCACATTCAGGTCACTTCCATTCATATATCTGGTTCTATTGCATCACTACAAAAAATCCTATAGCAAAAATACGCTGCCTTTACAGCTGCTGCAATTCATATAAAGTCTTCTGTCCTTCTCTGCTGCCGAGGTATTAGAATATACCTTTTACACTACACAAAACACATAACAGCAAATCCCTTCATACTCCCCAGTATATTGGATGGCCTCATGCCATCCGGAACCTTCCCTGTATGCTTGCCAGATTATATTATGCAAGCATTTTATGTTTACATATAGTTTAGCACAGTTTTGCTTGAATTGCTATAGAATTATTAGATTTTCTTCATTTTTTCTGACTACTTATTTTCCCATAGTTCCTTCAATATCTTTGCCGTATCATACTCTGGGGCGTACTTTTGGGCGATTTCTACGATATTGCGGATGGTATCCTCATCTTCTTCAAGGTGGTTAGCAATTTCTTTTATTGAGTATCCTTTTATGAGTTTTTTACAAACTAATTTTACAAGCCCTTGTTGCATTCCCCGTTGCTCACCAATTTCTATCCCTTTATTCATACCCAGTTCTAAAATGGTCATTCTTGCTTCCTCCCATTCCTCTGATTCTCTTACTTCTGTTACTATTTTATCCAATTCTATAATTCTTTCATCCTTCACTTGTATGTCAGGATTATCCAACGTTGTATTCTTCATATATTGTAGCAGACTTACAAGTTCTTTGGAACCATTTTTACTAGACATATTCAAGAATATCTTCTTTGTTCCATCTCCTAGCTGTAAACCTTGTATTTCTTCACATTGTTCCGTAAAGGTATACATCGTCAAATCCTTCTTGAATATATCTTCTTGGGTAATAAAAATAATAATAGTCGATGGCAATTGTTTATATTTCGTTTTCTTACCAGCCTTTAATATCGGTGTATCAATCAACCCCTGATAAAATCTGGAACGTTTTGGAATATTATCCTGTTCTGCATGGTTCTCCATTTCGATATTCACTTGTCTATCATCATCCGTTCTTCCCCATGCATCTAATCTTATTGCACGCTTTCCGAATTTATTCAATATAACCTGTTCTACTTTTACCTCTGTTACCTTTACATCCGACTCATCCAGAATAATACTAAGTACATTTTGATATGCTTTCTTCTCCTTCATTACGGATAAAAACAGTGCAAAATCACTTAGGTTAAACGTATACTCTTCTGGATACATTTCTGTAATGTCCTCGTTATTCCATTGTATTTCTGTTGCCATTAGCAATCCTCCTCAAAATTTGTTTTGTCTTTGGAAATTTCCCTGTGAATACAGGAGATTTTCTTGAAATGCATTTCATGAAATGATGATTCACTATAACATATTACTAGAACTATGTAAAATTGAAATGTAATAATTCGTCTCCAGTTTAAATATTTTTTATTATTTCTGAATTCAATAAAAAAGTCATGAATTTTATCAAATCTAACTTTAACAAAATCCACGACTTACTTCCTATTCATTCCCCGCTGCTTTTCGATATGGTGTCACTTTATTCTTATTACTTTTTAACCAAGAATCCCTTTTCGTCGAATACATAGCTTTGAACATATCAATATCTTCCAACGTAGTTATCTTAATATTCTTATTACTTCCTAATGCAAAGTGTAGCTCCATTCCCAAATCAATCATAAGGGTATTGGTATAAACCGCATTGGTTATTCCGCGATTCAAAGCTTCTTTATGTGCCCACAATGCTTTTCCATACTGATATGCCTGTGGTGTCTGTACACGCATGATATCCTTGCGGTCAATGCCATTATCACTGCTTTCGCCGTCATCAGTGCGCATAATTGTTTCCTGACATCTGACTGCCGATAAACCTGAACCATACTCTTTTGCTTTTTCAATACAATCTGTAATAATCTCTTCCGTAATCATTGGTCTTACTGCATCATGAATTACTACAATATCATCCTCTTTACAGATATCCTCCAATGCAAGAAGTGCCATTCTCGCAGATGCCTGTCCATTTTCTCCACCGTCTACTACCCATTTTAGCTTGGTAATTCCTGCTGCCCCCGCATATCCATTTAATACATCATGCCAACCACTAATACAGGATACTATAATCGCATCAATATCCGGATGATTCTGAAATGCCTCTAATGTATATATTATAATTGGTTTATCATAAATACTTAAAAACTGCTTTGGTACTGACTGTTCTGTTCTTGTGCCACTTCCCCCTGCTAATATCAGAGCAACGTTCATATAATTCCTCCCTGTTTTCTCTTTACCTTTTCTTTTGCAATTTTCAAATAACTTCTCTTTTATTTTATATCGGCTTTTTTACCAGATTCATTATATGTCTCCATTTTTCATTACATAGAGAGCCTTAAACATTTCTACATCCTCAACCGTGTTAATCTTCAAATTGGTATCCGAACCTTTACACAATGTAACTTGCATTCCTAGCCTTGATATCATATTGTTGGTGTCATTCTCTCCTCTAATGTTCTGTTGCAACGCCTCTTCATGTGCTTTTTGCAAGATTCCCAAACGATATGTCTGTGGCGTCTGTATACGCCTGAACGCATATCTTGAAATAGACATCTTACCATTAATGCCATCATCCGTCATCATCACATTATCCATAGAAATAACCGAAGCAATACCCATTCCCTTTTTCTTACAGGAATAAATGCTATCCGAAATAATCTCATCCGTAACCATCGGACGAATCGCATCATGTAGTATGACAATGTCATCTTCCTTACATTCTTCCTTCAGCATATCAACTGCAATTTTAGAAGTCTCCTGTCCAGTTGCTCCTCCTGAAATGACCCATTTCAATTTATCTATATTGAACTGCTTCGCGTAGGCAGTCACCATATTTTCCCATCCTTTTAAACATGCTACCATGATTGCATCTATCTCCGGATGTTTTTGAAATATCTCCATGGTATAAACAATAATTGGTCTATTATATACATTTACAAATTGCTTTGGTATATCCATTTGAAAGGTCGGATCTGCACCACCCGCCAATATGACTGCTATATTCATTTGTATCCCCTTTTCTATACAAAAAGTGACCTTTTTCAGGTCACATCTTGCAAATATGTTATGTTTACTCGTAGTTTAGCATATTTTTTCACAAATTGCTATAGAATTATTTGATTTCCTTCGTTTTTTCTGATTATTTACCCAGCAATTTACTTCTCCCACTCCTCTATCACGCACTCATGCACTTTCGTTTCTTTATCATAATTAATTCCAACGAGCAAAATATTTCCTTGATATTCTTCCAGACTTTTTACATACTGTTTCTTCTTTATCTGATCTATGGCGCCTTCTGCTGAATGATTCCACTTTAATTCTACAACAAGTGCCGGCTTATCCGGGAATTTCTTTCTCGGTAGATAGACCATATCCGCAAAGCCTTTTCCTGTTGGCAGTTCTCGATATACGGTATAAAAATTGCGTGCTGCAAAAAGAGCTAATGATATGGTATAGCTCAATGCATTTTCATCATGATACTGTATATGAGAGGTCTCAAAATGAGCCTGTTCTATGC
The DNA here is from genome assembly GCA_036310845.1 of Lachnospiraceae bacterium. Taxonomy (GTDB): domain Bacteria; phylum Bacillota; class Clostridia; order Lachnospirales; family Lachnospiraceae; genus COE1. The sequence goes on from JAXJRB010000203.1 coordinate 47,209, forward strand.
CAAGCGATACTTGATTGGGACGGTTCTGCCAGATAGCTTGCAGAGTTTCTGCTGAATTTTTCAATGCTTTAGATACTTCGCCCCAGTCAGATACCGCTACACAGTTAATAAATACTTGTCTTACTTCATTATTAGGTATATATACCTCTTTCATTTCGAAATCATACGCCAGGTATCCTAAATGAATCAGCAGAGTATATACATCATCCTTTATAGCCAGACTTGTCATATCATTCGCAAAGCTTCCTGTATTCACAGGCAGCCTGTTTCCTGCTATCAGACTAATAACATCATCCTTTAGTCCCTCAAAATTCATATCTATATATGTTCTAAGTGCTTCAAAGGTCTCTGTCTGATTCCAGTAAGAATCACATATCTTACTTTCTACTGCCATGACTACAGATCTTGGACTATAAACAGAACTTTCTTGTATAAATTGATATCCGTCATACCATTCTGTTATATCCTCCAACGCCATATTATACTTTTGGCAAAGTGCTTCTACTTCTTTTTGCGTAAATCCTACATACTCCGCAAACTGCATCGGATTCGTCATGGAATATTCACTAAACATATTTAAAGCTGAATGTGTTCCATATTTTTTTATTGGCAGAATACCTGTCATATATGCTAATGCAATAAAATCTTTATCCTTCAGCATATCACGCAGAAAATCCAAATATATTCTCTGTGCTTCTTTGTCATTTTTATACTCACGAAATACACAGTCCCACTCATCTATGATAAATATAAAGGAATTACCATATTCCGCATAGATTTCCTGCATGCATTGAATCAAATCTGTTGTATCAAAATAATCAACATCCGGAAATGCCTTCAACAAGTCACGCAAAACTAACTTTTTTATTCGTTCTATCAGTTCATCCATAGAACGACTTCTGCTCAGAAACTCCTGCATATTCAAAAATACTACATCATACTGATTCATATGCTTTTCGAAACTATCTGCTTCTGCTATTTTAAGTCCTTGAAATAAATCTCTTGAATCACAGCCTCTGCTATAATACGCAGTCAGCATATTTGCAGCTATGGATTTTCCAAAACGGCGGGGACGGCTGATACAAATATACTTTTTCATAGTGTCCATCAATTTATTAGTCTCACTAATTAACATCGACTTATCTACATATAGCTCTGTATTAATTACTTCGTTAAATTTCTTATTTCCCGGATTCAGATAGATTCCCATGATTAGCCTCCCGTGCACCCTGTTAACGCTTTATTACTTTTAGTATATCACATTTTCCTGCCTTTGCATCATGGTTTTAGGCTTTTACCCGAAACCGATACCCTATCCCCCATTTCGTTTCAATATGCCCTTCCGCTCCAATCTGCTCCAGCCTTTTTCTTAACTTATGTACATGCGTTGCTACACTATTTTCTCCTGAAACATAATTTGCTTTCCATGCTTTTTCATAGATTTCCTGCTTGGTAAGGATTCTTTCCGGGTTCTCCATAAGAACCTGTAGAACCTCCATCTCCATTTTATTGAGCATAACCTTTTTGCCATCTACCTCTACACAGCAATTCCAAATATCAAGAACAAAATTCTCTATGACAATCTTATCCTCGCCATTCGTTCTTTTCCGATGCCCACCATTCATTGCATGACTGCGCATAATGGTTGTATTGCAACGAGCCGCCAATTGTATCGCTGATACATCTGAACGTATATAATCGGTAATTCCTGCACGAAATGCGCCAATTACGCTAATATCATCCCTGTCATTTCCTAAAAGGTAAAGTAAAACCTTTTTGCGATTCAGAATTTCAATAGACAAGGTGTAGCCGGATTTATCCCCTAGGTAATCATCGACCACAACCATGTCATAATCTTCCTCAATCGCTTTTTTAAAGCCCTTCTGAGATGCATGTTCAATGACAGCATCCATTTTCCAAATTCTGCATGCATTTTCATACTTTAAATCTCTGCCATCATCTTTGATGATGAAGAGTATGCTGCTATTAACAGCATCATTTAGTCCATTCATAACATCAACCACAATAACACCTCTCTTTATATTTTTCTTCTATCTGCGGCGGGAACCTGTCAATAGAAAGAATTTCGTAATTATTCATTACCTGAATAGTTACAGAGTTTCTATAAATATTTTTTCATGTCTATGCAACTCATACTGTATTTTTTTACTAGCTCATTGTTATACCTATTGTTCCTATTTTTACAGTCTCAGCAACAAGTGCTTCGTTCTGTCTCGAATGGTTACTTACTATTTCAGTTTTCTTGTTCCTGTAGCTACTCTATCTGTTTTTTGATTTTCTGTTTCCTTCTTTTTGCATTTCTGCATAAATTCTCTTATCAGAAACATAACAATTGCTCCTAATAAAAACGCCCACAATACGCTCCAATATTTTGCTATGTGATTATTGGCCATTTTATCCTCTTCTAGTGTTGGGAGCTCATCCGAAAGACTTACCTTTTCTTCGTCAATAATCATTTGTGTACGAATCATATCAATCAATCTTTCAAGTTCTTGCTCTGACAGATTTAAAAATCCTTTACGATACAATTCTCTTAACTCTGCTTCTGTAAGATTCTTTAATGCTTCTGCCATCCTTAGAAGCTCTGCTTCTGTCATCTCTTTCTTATCATTTTCACCTGTTTCATTATCCGTTAGATTACCTAACGCCTTCTTCTTGCTATCCTCCCTGTTACTCTCCTTCTCCTCTTTCCATGCATCTTTATCTGATTTATTATTTTTTTCTGGTTTCTTCAATGGTTTATCAGTTATCTCTTTGTCCTCTTCTTGCCATGGTTTCTTAATTATCTCTTTGTCCTCTTCTTGTGACGGCTTTTCTGTTACTTCATTTTTTTCATTGCCTTGCGTATTTCCATTTGCCGGATATGCTACCACTAATTCATGTCCACATTCTTTGCAACGATAAACAGCCTTTCCTTCTTTCGTTGCTGTCGGCAGCTCAAAGGATATCAGTTCATAATTATGCTTGTGAGTCTGTGATGTTCCTGGTTTTGTCGTATTCCCTGCACTACCTGAAGCTCCACCATTTCCACTATTATTACCACTACCGGAATTACCATTGTCTCCACTTCCGCCACTATGACTTCCATTGTTGTTTCCGCCTGCATTCTGCTTTGCTTTCTCTATGATTACCTCTGCCATTCCACTTTCATACTGCTCAATTCCGCCTGCAATTTTGGTCACAACCAGATAATAAATTGGATATTCACCAATCTCGATGTATTCATAAGGAACTGTGGTTCCTGCCACACGATAATTATCTCTTGTCAATTCCATGCTGTCTGAAAAGTAAATAGTAGCATTCTGCGTATCTTCATTCACAATCTGCAAACCATGAGGTTTTCCATCGTATTTTCCATGATATCCTGAAACACTATATTTTACATGAGTTCCAAGAATATTAAACATTGCCGGTATCTTTGTTGCAACATCATGATAATTGGACGTTTCCTGTGTCACTGCATGCACATAATAGGTACCTACTGCTGAAGGAGCTCCTCCTTCTGACATTGCACCACAGCTTGCATCTGTTTTCTTTGTACACGCTTCATCCATAAAATACACATACGCAACTGCCATCTTCATTTCTTCATCATTGACATCATATACTTTTGCTGCATCTATCTCTTGTACCTGCCCATTATACGAGGTATTCTTACTTGCTAAGTAGACATTAGGCTCTGCTTTGTCAATGGTCATGCTGATACTTCCTGAAAAATCAGCAAAATCCGTTCCTGTCACATAAATATAATTTGTGTACTCACCTGCATCTGTATAACAATATGGTTCTGTCTTGCCTTTGTCCTGATAGTTCTCTAATGTTAACGGCTCTTCACTATAATAAATAGTATATGGATTGCTACTGTTAATAGCCGCTTTTAAAGCCTTAGATGTGGCATCATAGATAGTATATGCCGTTTCAATCTCTACTTGCTCCATGCCCATTATGCCCTTTTCAACGCTTACCCTTGCCGGAAGCGTATACTCACCTACTGCTTGTCCATTCAAAACATTTGTCGCAACAATTCCACAATAAAAATAGTACTCTCCTGGCTGAAGTCCTTGTGGTACAATTAGCTTTCTACTGTCTGCCAATTCGATTGGTTCATCATTTCCTACCTGTTCATCCATACTCATATACCACTGATATGCTAGCGAGTATTCAGTAGGTTTTATTAATTCCACTTCTGTACTGAGAATAATTCCTGCGTAACCAGCTAATACCTCTTTATTCTCTGGATTGACTATCTTCACAATCGGTTGCACCCAGTGTGCATACAATATTGTATTCTCCTCGATTTCTGATACTCCTATGCCCTTTCCGTCTGCTGAATATATCTTTGTTCCGGCCCCATTTTGTCCAGTAAAATAACCATCAAAAACAGATCCTGCTTTTTCAGGAATTAATATATCAGGTAAAACAGCATGATAGGTAGCTGTAATCCCCATTGTTCCCGGTTTTTCTGCATTGGCACTGTCTAACGTAACGGTATAGCTTTTTCCTACACTGTCATAAGCCGCAATATAATTTCTATCTCCACTCAATGCAGCTTCTACTGTTTGGGCATCCGTATAATATTCAATGGTATCTGTCGCCATATCATCCCAGCCTAAAAAGGTATAATCATATTTTGCATCACTTGGCCTATTCGGTCTTGCTGATAATGACGGAAAATTTACCGTTGCTCCCGTTAAACCTGCTGATTCGCCTAATATCGTCATATTATAATCATAATAGGTAATCACATCTGCCTGTATCGAATACAGTGAAACAAGACACTTACCATTTCCTGTATGTACCAAGTTTTCCACAACACTATCTGTTGCTTTATACACTTTTCCACCACTGGTTACCTCGGGGATTACCTTGGAAGTACCGGCATATCCTGCCTTTCCGCCATAGTAGCCGCCACCGCCGCCTCCTTTCACCACTCTTCTACTATAAGTTCCTTTATTCGGATATGAACCGCTCCCCCAAACACCTGAATTAACATAAGTCTCATAATCACTTCCTTTTCCCAGGATTTCATTAGATACTACCTTATTTTGTGCATATACATTGGAATATCCCGGTCCATGACTCACATCAGAACCATTATATGAATAGGAAACTCCTCCTTCATGACCGTTTCCTCCTCCACCTCCTGCTACAATCAGTCTAGTATCCGTTTCTGCTGTGATACGCACATCTGTCGCACCACAACCATGGTCAGAATACACATTATCATTAAAAGAACCACCACTATTTGATGCCGAGTGCCACACAGCACCTCCTTTACCTCCTCCATTGAAGGTATTATTCTGACCTCCGACATATATTTGAACAATTTCATTTTTATCCAATGCAATTGTACCCTTTGCAAAGCTTCCTTTACTTTTATCGTTTCCTGCTCCATAACATTCAAAAATGTATTCTCCAGAAACAGGCGCTGAAAAAGTCTGAACATCACCCGTAAATGTATATGTCCAGTTCTTATTTCCTGTATATTCTACCTTTGTAATCAAGATATTAGTCGAAAAAGCATCTGCTTCAAAACTGACTTCATTCTCTGTTACATCTGTAATCGCTATCTTTTCTACATTTTCATGATCATCAATATGAAACACTTCCATCTGATTAGTATTTTGCAGTTCCTGCATGTCTGCAAAAGAAAAAGTCACCTCTACCTTTTCATCGAAAAGATATGGCTCATACTCCACATCCTGATAACAAATGGATATGTCGTAGCTATAACAGGTATTTTCTTCTAACTCTAATTCTTCGTGAGAATCGATAATATCCGATTCTGCTGCTATTCCCATTTGTTCCTCTTGGGATAAAACCTCTGCTTTTACCTCCAGTGTTGCCTCCTGAGGCATATTTCCCTCTACCGTTATCGTTACACCATGAATACTTTGTTGTAAAACACGTTCCATTAATACAATTTCTTCCAGCTCGAGCTGTTCATACCCTGCATATAAAATATATGTGTTGCCTGCTTCCCACATAATATTCCCTGCATCATACGCAATGGTACATGCTTCATCCATATACCACCCTATAAAACGATAACCTGCTTTTTGTGGTGTCGGCATCTTCAGATTCACATTTTCAGGAGTCAGTTCAATCATGGAAATGTCACAAGTGCCACCATTCGAATCAAATTGTAAATATACACTTGCAAACAAGGCATCCTCACCAGTTAATAGCTCCTGTGTCGCTTCTTCAGATGTCATTTCCTGTAATGTATTATCTTCCTCTGTTGTCTCTTCTGAGGTTTCATACTCTGATTCTATTTCTGTACTTGTATCTATCGAAGCCTCTTCGGATAATACTTCCTCCGTCACTTCTTCTATCATCTCTTTTTCTGTCTTTATTGTCTCTTCGGATTCCTCTGTCGTAAGGAATGCTTCCGTAATTTCCTCTCGTATTTCTTCGGTAGTTTCTGTTTTTACGTCATTCTCTATCGTTGACTCTACATCACCTTTTTCCATTTCTGCTGCCCGCACTACAAGCCCAGTTCCTGACAAATGACTCATAACAATCGCAGCTGCAAGGATTCCTGTCAAAGAACGATTGACTGTTCTAAGTCCTTTTTTCTCTACTTTTCCTTTCATGTTTTCTCCTCAAATCATATTTCATTATTCCATTTTTTATCCTCTGACCGATTCCCGCCGCTCAGAACGTTCTACACTTTATAGTACTTTTCACCTACGCACAAGCACTTTTATAATTCTTTTAAAAAGAGAAGAAAACTTTTAAGAATACATAAAAAAATAGGGTCAATTTTAAAACCTTTATCAACCTGTTTTAAAATTAACCCTACAAAACACTACTGAAATACAATCTTTCTCCCATGAGAGAGTCCATATTCTTCTAATCGTTGCTTGAAGAATATAACACCTTCCTGATTACCGGATAGGTTATGAAGAATCACGATTCTTACATAAACATCATAGGCCTCTTCACCAAGCATATCGATATCTGCCATCTGTGTTACCTTTACCAAAGTAAGAAGCGCTTTCAGATTCTCCCCACACTCTTGATAACAACATCCTAATAAATAACTGTATTCTGCTGTATTAGCATACTCCTGATATTGAAGCAAATGTTTTAATGCATCTTCACTTCGATTTACTTTTCGCATAATTCTCGCATAAGCAGGAATTGCCACCTTCATGTATCCTTTCCTTATATCCGGATTCATGCCAAAGCAACGTTCTATCGCTACTGCTGCCTCTTCATATCGATGTAAAATATAATAAGACTGTGCTATCTGAAAATACAAATAATCATCATAAGCATTTTCCCCAAGCGCAGACTGTAATAGTTCTAGATTACGCTCCTGTTTTTGTAGCATTTCCTCTTCTGGTAAATCATAACCATGATGTTCTACCATAACCGGCATTTTGAAGGTATATAGTACTACCTTATCATCTAATGCCGCATCCTTTGGTGTGATCTGTTCATGAATACGAAAACGGTATTCATAGAAATTCCGATTATACAGCCGTGGTACCTCATCTATGTGATAAGTCTGCTCCCCATTTGACTGCGTATGCAGATTTTTTATCTTCATCATTCCTACCTGATGAGCATGCTTCTGCATACACATTCTTACTGCCTGTATATCCAGCTCTTTTACATATTCATCGCAATCTACCACCAAAATCCAGTTGTTTTTTGCTTTGGATGCTGCAAAATTTCTTGCAGCACTGAAATCATTAATCCATTCAAAATCAAATACTTGATCCGTATATTTTAATGCAATGTCTCTTGTTCTATCATTAGATCCAGTATCTACCACCACAATTTCCATCCCAAATGGCAAAAGGTGTCTTAAACACTGTTCTATATACTTTTCTTCGTTTTTTGCAATGATGCACACACTAACCGGTAGCTTTGCCATGTTGCTCCCCTTTCTACACAATAGCATTCCTATCAGCTATTAATCACTCTTTCTTTTTCTTTTCTACACATATCATATTTTCCCTGAAAAAGATTAGCCATCTTCTCATCACCCATATCTCTATATAGTCTAATGATATGCTCATAGCAATGCATAAGGCTCTCTCCCAATGTATCAACATCAGGAAGCATTGTCGTCTTTACATATAACAGCAATGCTTTTAAAGGTTGATTATTATCCAATAGTACACTAGCATGCATAAAAACAAATTTCGCAGTCTTACATTGATCTGAATACCTATCCATAAGTGCCAAAGCATCCTTTTCACGTCCTACCTTTACATATCCCTTCGCAAGTGACATAATCAAAACCTGTACATAGATATATTCTGCTGATGGTTCTTCCTCCAGAGCTTTTTCATAAAACTCAACCGCTTTTTCAATATTTCCTAAGATAAATTCTGACTGTCCAATCTGAAATAAGGTATATGGTTCCTTCGGATTCTTTTCCAGATTTACATAGAGAAGCTGTAGATTACGCTCCTGTTTCTCTCGCATCTCTTCCGGTGGTAATGCATATCCATGATGTACAACTTCTGTCGGTATTAAAAAACATTGCATCATTTCTGCTCTTTTCTTCAAGTCAATAGCACATACCTGCTCATGAATCGGATTATCAAAGGTATAGAAGTTCCTGTTATATAGTCTGGTAACATCATCCGAACCATAACCCTGATTTCCATCTGCATCAATAATGAGATTTTTTAATCGAATGACTCCTGTATACTGTGGAAACTTCTGCATCATGATACGTAATGTCTTTGTATCCATACTATTTACATATTCATCACAGTCAAGGGCAAGTATCCAGTTGTTGGATGCATGGGCTGCACAGAAGTTTCTTGCTGCACTAAAATCGTTAATCCATTCAAAGTCCAAGACCTTATCTGCATATTTTGAAGCAATTTCCTTTGTCCTGTCCGTAGAACCTGTATCGGTAACAATAATCTCGAATCCATATGGTTGTAATCGTTTTAAACATTCTTCGATGTACTTCTCTTCATTTTTGGCAATGATACAAACTGATATTGGTATCTTAGACATGCTAATCCCCTTTTCTGTATATTTATTATGTAATCCTTTGTATTGTATCACATATTTTTTGTTTTTTCTATAATTTTCAGAAAATATAATAATAAAAAGGCCTGTTCACCCTGGAGACAGACCTTATAAACATTATATATATTATTGTAGTAGAGAAAGAACGCCCTCGTTCGCTTGATTTGCCTGCGCAAGCATGGACTGTCCTGCCTGTTGCAAAATATTAGCATTTGCATAGCGAACCATCTCTTCTGCCATATCCGTATCACGAATTGCAGATTCTGCTGCTGTTGTATTTTCTACAATATTATCAAGATTTCTTACCGTATGATCCAGACGGTTCTGTACCGCACCAAGAGCTGAACGCTGCCTTGATATCTTCTGCAATGCCTCATCTACCACATCAACAGCATCTGTTGCATTATTACCTGTTTCATCGACAATACCGATATTATAGCTTGTAAGCATATCAATACCTAATCCTGCCGAAGTAAGCGTATCAATCGTTGCAGAAATCTTATTCTTTCTATCACTTTGTGCGCCTACATGCAGATTAAATGTCAGACCTTCTGCAATCTGTTTGGATGATTGGGTAATATAATCTTCAATAGTAAGAACCGCTTCTCCCGGACTTGTCATCTGCTGAGCAAGTGTCACACTGGTAAATACCTCATCTGTTGCTCTTGCCTGAGAGGTTTTATACAGTCCGCCCTTATAATTACCTTGTTCATCAAAATATAAATGCAATGCAACTCCTGATATTTCCTCGCCATCCGCATTATACAGCTTCTGCATGCTTTCATCAATTTCCAGCTTTTCATCATCCCATTCAAAGGCTGTATTATTCGTAATCTGTTCCAGCACCTTTTTACCTGTACTCTGTGCTCTGAAAGAATCCACGTAATCAACAAGTCGATACTGATCCTTCATGGCATTTTCATCATCCAGATATTTTGTCATGGCAGTCCCACTGGTCACTCTTGTAATGGTACTGTTCTCCGTATTATAGATGAACAGCTCCTGCTTTGCCTTTACTACCGATGTAGTTCCATCAATATATAAATCATCACCACTGGATACATTAGAATCCAGTTCTACATTAATAAACGCTGTATAAGAAGCAGTATTGAGTGCAGCCTTTCCCCTGTTATCTGCTGTGGTATCCTTTTCCAGATATTTTGTCATATCGCTACCTGAACTTATCTTATCTGCACCTAGCGCTATACTTGGACCAGAGCTTAGAATTTCAGAAGAAACCGTATACAAATTATTGGTTCCTGTATAATTGATGCAATAGGTAGTCGGAGTACCAACATATCCATTTGGGACATTATTTCTTGTATAAGTTGTTGAATAATTTGTAATATATACGCTTGTTGTTGCCCCTGTCTGGTCTCCCTTAAGCAGATACGTCTCATTGAATTTGGTAGTCTCAGCAATTCTATCAACCTCTGATACCAACTGATCTATCTCATCCTGAATATACTGACGATCAGAAATGGAATTCGTCCCATTTGCTGCCTGAACACACAGTTCATTCATTCTCTGAAGCATATCCTGTACCTCAGCCAGCGCTCCTTCCGCTGTCTGTACACAGGAAATACCATCCTCTGCATTGGCAGCCGCCTGCGTAAGACCTCTTACCTGCTTTCTCATCTTTTCTGAAATTGCAAGACCAGCCGCATCATCAGCTGCCCTATTGATTCGATAACCACTGGAAAGCTTCTCTGTGGAACCTGAAACAGTCTTTGTCGTAAGCCCCAGCATTCTGTTAGCATTCATCGCCTGTAAATTATGTTGTACTACCATCTCGTCTCTCCCCTTATATTTTCACAGCATAAAGTCCCCTATCCTTTATGCTGTCATTCTTCCTACCTTATTTATGAAAGCGCCAAGCAACATATCATGTGCCTGGCGCCAAGTAAACTGTTACTGTAATAAGCTAAGAACTCCTTCATTTGACTGATTCGCCTGTGCAAGCATAGACTGACCTGCCTGTAAAAGAATGTTGTTATTAGCATATGCTACCATCTCTTCTGCCATATCCGTATCACGAATCTGTGATTCTGCAGCAGTTGTATTCTCTACAATATTATCCAAGTTATTAATGGTATGATCCAATCGGTTCTGAACCGCACCAAGGGCAGCTCTTTGCCTTGATACCATCTGTAGTGCATCCGCAATGACATCAATCGCATCGGTAGCATTTTCTCCCGTGGTATCAACAATACCGATATTATAGCTTGCAAGCTTGTCTACACCAAGTCCTGCTGAGGTAAGTGTATCTAATGTGATATCAATCTTATTTGCTCTGTCTGAGTCAGCACCTGCCTGTAATCTTACATCAAGGCTTGATGCTACCTTTTGAGAAGACTGTGTGATATATGCATTGATTGTTGCAGTAGTATAATTCGTTCCGGATACACTATTAAGACCTGCTGCATCTGCGGCTTCCTGACTTGCAAATACCTCATCAATTGCTCTTGCCTGAGAAGTGGTGAACAGACCACCTGTATAGTTACCATTCTCATCGAAATACTTATTCAAAGCCACTCCTGATACTTCCTTACCATCAGCATCGTAGAGCTTCTTCATGGATACATCTCTTTCAATGTACTTATCGGTCCACGTAAATGCTGTTCCACCAAAAACATCTTCCGCAACTCTTGTAGATGATTTGCCGGTAGCTGCACCTCCATTCAAGGCAGCAATCTTAGCATTATCACCATATAAGACATCGGTAAGTCTGTACTTATCCTTCATGGTATTATCATTATTCAGATACTCTGTCATCTCTGTATCCTTGGTCACTCGTGTCATAGTACCATTGTCTGTATTATAGATAAATAAATCCCTCTTTGCCTTAACTACTGAGGTGGAAGTATCCACTGCCAAGTCTTCTCCGGCTGCTGTAGTTCTAGAATCAAGCTCAATATTAACAAAAGCTACATAAGATGCAGTATCCAACACTGCATTTGCTTTATTCTCATCACCCTGAACCATATACTCTGTAATATCGTCATCCCTTGCAATCGTATCTGCCGCTAAGGAAATATTAGAGCTAGAATCATAAATAGATGCAGAAACCACATATACATTATTGGTTCCTGTATAGTTTACCTTATATTCCGGCACCGCTTTTGTCTGCGCATTATTTACATGATTTTTTGTATATGTAACGGAATAATTCGTCATGTAAACCGTTTTTTCCGGTTTCGCCGAATCACCCTTTAATAAATAGGTCTCGTTGAACTTGGTTGTCTCTGCAACACGATCAATTTCTGAAATCAGCTGATCGAATTCGTCCTGAATGTACTGACGGTCAGTTTCTGAATTGGTTCCATTTGCCGCCTGAACAGCTAATTCATTCATTCTCTGAAGCATATCCTGTACCTCAGCCAGCGCTCCTTCCGCTGTCTGTACACAGGAGATACCATCTTCTGCATTGGCAGATGCCTGATCAAGACCACGAATCTGCTTTCTCATCTTTTCTGAGATTGCAAGTCCTGCTGCATCATCTGCTGCTCTGTTAATACGATATCCACTTGATAATTTCTCTGTAGAACCTGCATTCGACTTTGCATTGATTCCTAACATTCTGTTAGCGTTCATCGCCTGTAAATTGTGTTGTACGACCATAATATTATACTCCCTTTCTTCCTAGTTCTTGTCTTTTTTGAGTCCCCTCATTCCTACTGCGTTAACGTAATTTGGTTTACGATATGTATATCGGTTAAATTTTCTGAAAATTAATAGATTTGCATATACTTTTTAAATAATTTGTTCAAATAATATATTTACCGTATTTTCGCAAATGAAAAGACCAGACGTAACATCTGGCCTCTTGGAGTATTTATTAGGTTTTTAAACGCAAATCTTACTGTAACAGAGCGGTAACTCCCTGATTTGCCTGATTTGCCTGTGCAAGCATTGACTGACCTGCCTGAAGAAGAACGTTGTTATTGGAATAAGCAACCATTTCTTCAGCCATATCAGTATCACGAATAGCAGATTCAGCTGCCTGTGTATTCTCAACAATATTATCTAAGTTCTTGATTGTATGCTCTAATCTGTTCTGAACAGCACCAAGTGCGGATCTCTGTGTAGAAACCTTCTGTAATGCCTCAGCAATCACATCGATTGCATCTGTAGCATTATCACCTGTTTCGTCTACGATACCTACCATGGAACTGCTAATCTTGCTAACACCTAATGCAGCAGATGACATGGTTTCGATGGTTGCTGTAATCTTGTTGGTTCTGTCAGAATCTGCACCAACATGAAGTGTAAAGCTTAACTTCTCAGCCACCTTTTCTGAGGATACGTTTACATAATCCATAATTTCATCTTCTGTAATCGCATCGGTTGCATTGGAATCAAGGAATAATCCACCTAAATAATTTCCATTGTCATTGAAATAGTTATTCAATGCCATACCGGATACTACCTTTCCATCTGCATTATACAGCTTGTACTGGGAAACATCGCCACGGAAAGAATTTTCGTCTATATCAGCTACCTCAGCACCATTACAATCAAGTCCTGAACCATCTACTGTATCAAGCATACGATAGCGTTCCTTCATCTGGAAATCACCATTTTTAATCTCCACATACTTTGATAAATCTTCGTTTACAGCCACATGAATGATAGACTCTGTCTCTGTATCAAAAATAAAAGACTGTTCTGCACTATCCAAAATCATGCCTTCATCATCTACTGAAAGATTATCTGTTGTTAAAGTAGTATTCTTAAATGCCACATAGCTTGTGGTATCAAAGGCAACAGAATCTACTGCAGAACTTGCTCCTACTGTACCACCTGAGAGATAGTCTGTGTAATCGTCACCCTTTTTGATAACATCAGCTGATAATGGACTGCTAGCCTTCGCATCGATGATGCTGGCAGAAACCACATAAACATTATCGGTTCCATTGTAATTAATCATCTTATCATCATCCACTCTAGACTTGCCTGTTAAGTCAATCGTGTCATCAGTTGCATAATTATAGGTGTATACTAATCGATCTTCTGCGTCTTCATCGCCCTTTAATAAATAAATCTCATTGAACTTGGTTGTCTCTGAAACTCTATCAATCTCAGACACCAGCTGATCTAACTCGTCCTGAATGTACTGACGGTCTGTTGTGGAGTTTGTTCCATTTGCCGCCTGAACTACGAGTTCATTCATTCTCTGAAGCATATCCTGTACTTCTGCTAACGCACCTTCTGCTGTCTGAACACAGGAGATTCCATCTTCTGCATTGGCAGATGCCTGATCAAGTCCTCTGATCTGTTTTCTCATTTTCTCTGAAATTGCTAATCCTGCTGCATCATCCGCTGCACGGTTAATACGATAACCAGATGACAGCTTTTCTGTTGAAGTAGCTGATGCCTTCTGTGTGATACCCAGCATTCTGTTGGCGTTCATTGCCTGTAAATTGTGTTGTACGACCATATTATTTATCCTCCTCTAGTAACAGCTCTGCGGCATCCATTCCTTCAAGCAACATAATCTCATTAACCGTAAATCCATTTACGTAAATTATATCGGAAGATATTGTCAGAATATTTAGGGTTTTTATTAATATTTTTTAAGATAATTATTTATTATAAACATTTTGCACAATTAAAGTCCGCACATGGCGTGCAAACTAAAAAGAAGGTGTTTTTCGACCTTCTTCTTACCTTACTATATTTTTTCTATCACACAAGTATGCTTCTTATCAGTCCTATCATAACTGATGCCCACTAATATTACACTTTCAGCAAACTCTTTAGCCTTTTGAATATAATTCTTGTCCTTAATCTGCTCTAGTGCCTTTTGACAGGACGTATCCACCTTCAATTCCAAAATAATCGCTGTTTTACCTTGCTTCTTGGGTAAAAACAGGTAATCACAATATCCTTTTCCACTCTTTGATTCTCGCTCTATAAAATAATCTTTTCTTGCATAAAGATAACATAAGGTAATCACACAAGACAAAGCATTTTCATCATTATATTGTAAAAAAGGAATCTCCCTATCATGTACTTCTTCCAAAATAGAAGTCACCTTCTCGTCATCACAGGCTAGCGTTGCCTCCAACATCTCCTTCGACTTATCTACAATTTCCTTCACCTCTCCCATGCTGTCCCGCGACAACACTCTCTGAAATTTCTCCATTAATTCATGATTAGGAATCCTTAGCAAGCCATCATAATACGATAAGAATCCAAATACTACCATAGCAGATAATATCTCATCTCTAGTATTCAACTGTGGTTCCATGGCACTATATCCTTGTAAATCCACCTCCACAGGAATTCCCGCTATCATCTTCACAACATCTTCTCTTACCGCTTCTGTATTATACTCTATATATTCCGCAATCTCATTCATTGGTCCCGTTTCCGTCCAATAGTTCAGGCAAACACCATCTGTTAAAGCAGCATTTACCGATCTTGGGTTAAACAAATGTCTGCCATCACTCAAATAATATCCATCATACCAATATGCCAATTCCTCATAGCTTATCGTCTTATATTCTTTACAGAGCTCTCTTACCTCATCCTCACTTATTCCAAAATACAAATCATATATATGATCATTCATGAAATGATACTCTTTGAACATATTCAGCTCCGAACCGCTAGAATACTTCACAATAGGCAATACACCTGTCATATATGCCAATTCTACATAGGGCTGATCCTTTAGCAGATTCTTTATGAAAAAAAGATAATCCTTCTTATCCTGTTTCGTCATAAAGCTTTTATAAAAAACAGAATCCCACTCATCAAAAATAAAAATAAAGGCTTCTCCTGTATCCCTAAGTATCTCACTTAACGAAGAATAAGCTCCCTGTACAAGTGCTGGAAAGCTCTCTTGTAAATCTCTCTGCAATCTTTCTCTAATGGCATTTATATAGTCCTGATAATTCTTGCAACAATCCGGCATTCTGCTAAAATCTATAAAAATAACATTATGCTTATTTCTATGCTTCTCATAACCTTCTGTTTTCGCAATATCCAGCTTCTCAAACAAAGGAGTACTATCAAGGCCTTTCGTATAATATGCACCTAACATATGTGCATTCACAGACTTTCCAAAGCGCCTTGGTCTGGTAAGACAAATATATTGACTTCCAGTTCCTATCTTTTTAGAAATCTTAGAAATCAGCATGCTCTTATCCACATAAATTTCACTATTCAATGCTTTCTGAAATAATCTATATGTGCTGTCTGTATTCAAATAGTTCATAAGCTGTCACTCCTTCTTCGTCAGACCCTGATTCCCTCATTATTATAAACTATATTTATTATATCAAACGCAAAGATTCGTGTCTACGCCCCCCATTTTTTGTTTATGGCCTGTAATAATAAAAAATATTTAAACTAAACGCAAATTATTACATTTCAATTTTACAAGCCTCCATTATCATGCTATAGTAAAGCAACATTTCATGAAATGCACGTCATAATACCTGTATTCACAGGGAAATTCCAAAAGAGAATTCGTAAATCAGAGTTTTTCATTGAGAGAATGACCTGATTCGTTTATAATGGAGGTACAAATGAAACGAAAAAAATGGAATATTCAAAATCTGCTAAGTGGTATATATCCAAATCGCAAATACAAAGACAGATTGTTTCAAAGAGTGTTTCAGAATAAGGAAGATTTATTAGAACTGTATAATGCGATAAATAATACAGCATATACGAATCCCGAAGAATTGAAAATCACAACTTTGGAAGATGCCATTTATCTGTCTATGAAAAATGATTTGTCCTTTGTAATATCTGCAACCTTGAATCTGTATGAACAACAGTCAACATTCAATGCTAACATGCCGATACGAGGCTTAATGTATTTTTCGCGATTGTATGAAGCATATATTAAAGAAAATAACCTTGATATCTATGGCAAGACACTTGTTAAGCTGCCAGCACCACAATATATTATTTTCTATAATGGTCGTGAAGAGCAACCTGACGAGTTGGAGCTAAAGCTTTCTGATGCTTTTGAAGGAAAAGATACTAAGGTGTACGCTCTGGAATGTAGAGCGAAAATGCTGAATATTAATATGGAGCATAACCACAAGTTATTACGAAGTTGCAAGCGTCTATATGACTACTCGTACTTTATAGCAGAGGTAAATCAGAATCTGGATAGAGGGTTAGGGTTAGCTGATTCGATTAGAAAAGCAATGGATAACTGCATCAGGCAGGATATTTTAAAGGATATTCTTTTGAAGAGTAGAAGTGAGGTATTTCATATGTTATTAACAGAATATGATGAGAAGAAACACTTAAAAAATACTTATAATGAAGGGTATGAACATGGTCAACAGAGTGGCGAATACAAGAAGCTTATCTTGTTAATATGCAAGAAGCTGGAAAAAGGATATACCGTAGAAATGATTGCTGAGATTTTGGAAGAAGAGGCATCAACTATTCAAAATATCGTTGATATAGCTCAAAATTATGCACCGGAATATGACACTGCCAAAATACTAAAAGAACTATTGGAAAGTAAGTAGCTAAAAATCTGAGTCGGGGGTGCGGACAAAAATCTGGTAAAAGACCACCTCCATTTGGAAGCGGTCTTTTATTTTATCTACCGACCTGGGATCTTTACAAACTCTTGGGACGGTCTTTTAAGAAAACTTCAGCTATCTTATACTCCCCTTCTTCGTATTAATCATCCATCATTTCTAAAATATCTGTTACTAATTTTTCTTCTTTTTTTGCCCTATTCAAATAATATTTTCCTCTTGCCTCTATTTTGTTAACTCCTATTCCCTCAATATAACATTTTCCTAATAATCTTAATCCCTCTATATGCTTTCCACATCCCGCATTAACAAATTTCTTTAATATTAAAAAACCTTTACGTTCATCCTTTTCTACTCCACATCCGTTCAAATAACATATAGATAAATAATATCCCTCATTCATATTTTCATTATCTTCAACTGCTTTTTTTAACCATTTATACGCTTCGTTTTTATTTTTTTTCACAATTTCCCCTTCATATAGCAACCTGCCCATTTTCCCTTGTGCATAAGAATCTCCCAATTGTGCAGCCTTTAAAAAAAGCTTTATCGCTATATCTACAGTTTGCTTATCTGTGGCTTTCATAATATAATATTCTGCCAACATATACATTGCTGTAGCATCATTACTTTTTACTGCTTTAATATAATATTGAATTGCTCTATTTTTATCTTTTTCTACTCCTATTCCTTCCATGAAGCAAGTCCCTAATTGCGTATATGCGCTACTTTCTCCTAACTTAGCAGCCTTAGCCAACCACTGTACACCTTCTTTACTGTTTCCATAATTTAAACAATATCTCCCTACGATAACCTGTGCCTTAGGCACATTATGAATTGCATCATTAATATTTTCCTCATATTCTTCTCTTGCTCTATCTTCATAATCATCCGTACTATCAATAAATTCTATCTGTTGAGTCTCTTCATTATATGAATCTGTTATCATCTCATATACACCCATTTCATTAATGATTCCATATATAACTCGATTTTGTGTACAAAAATATAATTCTATCCCTTTATCCACAATAGAATTAATACCATCATATATACGAACAATAAATTGAGATACTTTTAAAGAACTACAAAATTCATCAATTGCAATCCCTAAATTATCCTTTCTACCAATAACAATCCATACACAAAATCCAACCATAATAATCATTAATTTGCTTATCACTTTTGCAATCTTTTCTAAAACGCTTTTAGTTAATATATAAATTATCTGCGACATAAGAATTACCCTTGTAGTACAAGGTAATATCTCCGCTTTATTTTCTTCAATATTTTTATATCTAATGATTATATTATATGAGTATGAAGTAAATGGTAATATACCAACTGCCCCTATACACATTACCCCAAATATAATAACCATCCAAGAATAGACACAATTATATGCTAACCATAAAATCAAAAAAACATTTACCATTGAAACCATTATTTCTAATATTCCTCTTTTTACATTCATATACTCTTCCCACCTTTTATTAGCAAAAAGAGAGAAAGGACTTCTTCATTCTAAGATGTCCTTCCTCTCCTTACATAAAACATTACACTACTCACATGAGTTTAAACAAAATTAAGTCTTCCTTTTAAAATTTTCATACACATCTCATCTTCTATTCTTTTACTGAATATCAAACGAAATCGTTACTGACTTACCATAAGAATTCGTTATTACTATATCATAAGTACCTGCTACAAGCTGTGGTGTATAAAATGACACCTCTGTGTCAGTATTCGATGTCAGCTTTACATCCTGCCCATCAAAAGTCACCGTTGTGCTCTTAGTTCCGCCTCTTAGGGCAGTACCTGTAATTATAACTTTAGTAGAAGAATTCTCTGCTCCTGTTGTAGGTGTAACACTTGACACTACCGGACTAGGATCTACTGGCTTTGCAGTACAAGTATATTGTACAATACCACTTTCCTGTGTATCAGTTCTAGTTACTACTACATCATACGTTCCTGCTGCTAACGTATTCGGCACATAGAAACTTAATTCCGTATCACTACATGATACCAACGTAACCGCAGTTCCTCCTACTGTCACCTGCATCTTACTTACTGATGCAAAGTTCTGCCCCGTTACTGTTACCTTTTGATTCATCAATTCTTCTCCACTTGATGGACTGATTCCTGTTACTGTCATTGGTGTACTCGCTACTGCTGTGTATTCATATTGAACAGTCTTAGTCTCTTGGGTATCTGTTCGCATTATTACTACATCATATACGCCTGCTACAAAGGTATTCGGCACATAAAAGCTTAATTCTGTATCACTACATGATACTAGCTTTACTTCTGTTCCTCCTATTGTTACATGCATCTTGCT
>JAXJRB010000204.1:0-3663 GCA_036310845.1 Lachnospiraceae bacterium
AATTATGGAATTGCAGAGGATGATTTTGAAACAGAGACACCAACCATTGGTGGTTTAGTAGTAAGAGATTATAATGATACTCCTTCTAATTTTCGTAGCAAATATACATTATCTGAATTGATGAAGAAATATCATATTCCGGGTATATATGGAGTAGATACCAGAAAACTGGTTCGTTCCATTCGAGACTTGGGAAGTCGAAAAGCCTTAATTACAGATATGGAAACTTCATTACAGGAAGGACTTACCAGACTTAACAGGTATGAAATCCCAAAGGATGCAGTGTCGGTAGTAAGCAGAAAAGAAAGCAGACAGTATTTTATTCAAAATGCGAAGTATCATGTAGTGGCAATAGACTGTGGCATGAAGCAGAATATTGTGCGTAGTTTAAATCGGAAGCACTGTAATGTGTCGGTTTTGCCATGGAATGTATCTTTGCAGGAGGTTGAGGAGTTAAAGCCGGATGGAATTTTTCTGTCGAATGGACCGGGTGATCCCACAGATGTGGAGACTGTGATACAGCTTGTCAGAGGTTTACGAGGCAAGTATCCCATGTTTGGTATTTGCCTTGGACATCAGATTATTTCGCTGGCATATGGTGCGAAAACCTATAAATTAAAGTTTGGTCATAGAGGTGGAAACCATCCCGTGAAAAATCTTTTAACAGGAAAGATTGAGATTACTTCCCAAAATCATTCTTATGCTGTAGATGCTGATAGTATTGCAAATACGGAACTGGAGGTAACACATTTAAACCTGCTTGATCAGACAGTGGAAGGTGTAGCCTGCAAGGAAGACAGGGTTTTTAGTGTGCAATATCATCCGGAAAGTGCACCGGGACCTCAGGATAGTGAGTATTTGTTCGACCAATTTATTGAAATGATGGAGGGAGCGAAAGATGGCGAAAAGAACTGATTTAAAGAAAATACTTGTCATTGGTTCCGGACCGATTGTGATTGGTCAGGCAGCGGAATTTGATTATGCCGGTACGCAGGCCTGCCTTGCTTTAAAAGAGGAAGGTTACGAGGTCATTCTATGTAATTCCAATCCTGCAACAATTATGACGGATACAACCATTGCAGATAAGGTATATATGGAGCCGTTGACCTTAGAATACATGGCAAAAATTGTGCGTCATGAACGTCCTGATGCTATTGTTCCCGGAATAGGTGGGCAGACCGGTCTTAATTTGGCTATGCAGCTGGAGAAAAAAGGCATTTTAAAAGAATGCCAGGTAGAATTGCTTGGAACCAGTAGTGAGAGCATTGAACGTGCAGAAGACCGTGAACTGTTTAAGGAATTGTGCGAGGAATTAGGAGAGCCTGTTCTGCCTTCTGCCATTGCGAATACCGTAGAGGAGGCAGTGAAGGTCGCGGAGGATATTGGATATCCTGTAGTTCTAAGACCTGCATTTACTCTTGGAGGAACCGGAGGCGGTTTTGCAGATGATGAGCGAGAGTTTATGGGACTCATCAAAAATGCCTTGGCGTTATCACCTGTTCATCAGGTATTGATTGAGAAAAGTATTAAGGGATTTAAAGAAATTGAATATGAAGTAATTAGGGATGCAAATGACACAGCAATTACCGTATGTAATATGGAAAACTTGGATCCTGTAGGTATCCATACGGGAGATTCGATAGTTGTATGTCCGTCACAGACACTTACGAATAAGGAATATCAGATGTTGCGAGATAGTGCGCTTAAAATTATCAGGGCACTTAAAGTAGAAGGTGGCTGTAATGTTCAGTTTGCACTGGATCCGGAGTCTTTTCAGTATTACTTGATAGAAGTAAATCCGAGAGTATCCCGTTCTTCTGCATTGGCTTCAAAAGCAAGTGGATATCCTATCGCCAGAGTGTCTGCGAAAATCAGCGTAGGAATGACATTAGATGAAATTATGCTGGTAAATACGCCTGCATCCTTTGAACCGGCACTGGATTATGTGGTTACGAAAATGCCCCGTTTTCCTTTTGATAAGTTTACGGATGCTAACCAGAAGCTGGGTACGCAGATGAAGGCAACCGGTGAGGTAATGAGTGTTGGCAGAACCTTTGAAGAGAGTCTGCTAAAAGCCATTCGTTCTTTGGAAACCGGTGTAAACCATCTGTATATGCATAAATTTAAAACAGAAGAAACAGATAGCCTTATGGATTATATCAAGATAGGTACGGATGAACGCATCTATGCCATAGCGGAGTTATTGCGTCGTGGCTGCGAGGTATCGGTCATTGCCGTTGAAACCAGAATTGACCGCTTTTTCTTAGATAAAATGCAAAAGATTGTTCATATGGAAACGGAATTGAGGCAGTGTGTAGGAGATATGGAAGTCTTGTATCAGGCGAAGAAAATGGGTTTTTCTGATAAAGCAATTGCGTGGCTTTGGGATAAAAAAGAAACGGATATATTCAAGATGCGTAAGGATGCCCATATTTTTCCGGTTTATAAAATGATTGATACCTGTGCATCAGAATTTGAGAGCTATGTTCCCTACTTTTATTCCACTTATGAGATTGAAAATGAGTCCGTGATAGAAGACAGAAAGAAAATTATTGTGTTGGGTTCCGGTCCAATACGTATCGGACAGGGAGTAGAGTTTGATTATTCCACGGTTCATGCAGTGAAGACCATAAAAGAAGCCGGTTTCGAGGCAATTATTATCAATAACAATCCGGAAACGGTGTCTACAGATTATACAACATCTGACAAACTCTACTTTGAGCCTCTTTGTGTGGAGGATTGTCTAAATGTGATTGAGTTGGAAAAGCCGGATGGAATCATTGCATCGTTAGGTGGTCAGACTGCTATTAATCTTGCGAAGCCCTTAGAGGAACGCGGAGTGAAAATTATAGGTACTGACTGCGCAGCTATAGAAAAAGCAGAAAACAGAGATGCATTTGAGAAACTATTGTCGGAGCTTGCTATTCCGCAGCCAAAAGGACGAGCCGTTACTAATATTGAAGAAGGTGTAAAAGCAGCAAACGAAATTGGATATCCGGTGCTTGTACGTCCGAGCTTTGTTCTGGGTGGACGAGCTATGCAGATTGTAGCAAAAGAAGAACATTTACGTCATTATTTAAAAACTGCGGTGGAGATTGATGAAGATAAGCCAGTGCTGGTAGATAAATATATCTGTGGCAAAGAAGTAGAAATTGATGCTATATGTGACGGAAAGGATGTGTTTGTTCCGGGCATTATGGAGCTTGTGGAAAGAACCGGAGTACATTCGGGAGATTCCATCAGTGTATACCCAACCTTTAGTATTTCGGATAAAGTGAAAAATACTATATTAGAGTATGCAAAAAAACTGGGCATTAGCATTGGAATTATCGGATTGTTTAATATCCAGTTCATTGTGGATAAAGAAGAGAATGTATATATTATCGAAGTAAATCCACGATCTTCGAGAACTGTGCCATTTTTATCAAAAGCGACCGGATATCCGCTTGCGGATATTGCAACGAAAGTGATTCTTGGTAAAAGTCTGAAAGAACAGGGAATTGATATGATCTATCCGAAAGAGAAAAAGAGATGGTATGTAAAAGCTCCTGCTTTTTCATTTGCAAAGCTAAACGGAATGGATGCATATCTGTCCCCGGAAATGAAATCTACAGGTGAAGCAATTGGTTATGATGATAAGCTTCCGCGTGCCATGTATAAAGC
>JAXJRB010000205.1:0-1691 GCA_036310845.1 Lachnospiraceae bacterium
ATCTTGCGGAATAATGTCTCTATATGCGTATTTCCAACTGCATTCATATATATTGCTTATTTCAAGGAGATCATCCTTTTGTTGTAAATATCGTATTATCATTTTCAGCCTACTTTCAAGTCGAGTAGACCTACACCTCACAATGTAAGCCCCTCACAGAACCGTACGTGCAGTTTTCCCGCATACGGCTCTTCATAATAAAATTCACATCATCAAAATAAGCTGTAGTAGATTTTCGGCTTTGCAAGAGTGTAATATTTCATCATTTCTATAAAGCCCTCTCTTGTATAGCTTTTCTTTTCACTTCTTCTGTTCAGCACTTTATACAGCAATTCTCTGACCTGCTGTCTGTAATTACTTATCATTCTGCTGTTGAAACTTATCCCATAGTACCTGTAGTGCCCTATGAGTTTAATGTTCAGCATATACATAAGTTTACAGAGTTTTTGTTCCTTATTGCAGTATAGCCATTCTTTCATTTCCTTGAGTTTCTGTCGAAATTTCTTACTACTGGTTTTGGGCATAATCCATGGCTTTCCCTTTACTGTTCTTCCACAATAAAAGGTGAAGCCCAAAAAGTCAAATGTTTTAAATCTCGTTGATTCGCCGCGTTTGGCTTTTGCATTTGCAAGATAATGTCCGCTTTCTACAATTCGGCTCTTGCTTTCTTCAAGTTCAAGTCCGAAATTTGCCATTCGACTCTTAAGCTGTTCGTAAAACCGTTCAGCTTCCCACGGATATTGAAATCCTGCTATGAAATCGTCTGCGTAAACCACAAGAAAGCACTCGCCTTTACACTCCTTCGCCACAATAATGTAGAACCACAGTGTCAGAACATTGTGCATATAGATATTTGCCAGCACCGGGCTGATTATATTTCCCTGTGCCGTTCCCTCATTACCTTTCACAAGACTTCCGTTATCTATGATTCCTGCTTTTAGATATTTCTCAACCAACCATAGAATATTCTTGTCCTTGATGTAGTAATTCAGAAACTTAAGTATCCATTCGTGCTTCATATGGTCGAAGAATCCCTTGATATCTGCGTCTACTATCCTCGTTATCTTTCTGAAGTTAATCTGGTCATACAGAGCTTTTACTGCTGTATGACAGCTCCTGTTTGGTCTGAATCCATACATACAATTCAGAAATTTTGGTTCGTATATCGCTTCAAGAATCTTCTTCAATGCTAATTGTACAATCTTATCCTCGTAGCACGCAATACCCAGCGGTCTCATTTTGCCGTTGCTTTTGGGAATGTATACTCTCAGCGAAGGCTGCGGTTTGTAGGCTTTCCTTTTCAGTCTGTCTACAAGGCTTTCGATGTTACTTTCGAGATTTTCATTGTATTCTCTTTTGGTAACTTCGTCTATACCGACAGCTTTGCTTCCGTCCAGTTCCCTATGACATTGCATTAGCATTTCTTTGTTGATGAGATGGTACAGCGACGTAAACTCAGGTCGTTTTGTATTTGCTGACTTCGATGCTATTCTTCCCAATTTCGTTTCCATTAGTTCCTCCGTCCCTGAGTACGGCTAATGTGTCCTCAGAAAGACCTTTATTATGCAACTCCCTTCCCTCTGTCGGCATTACCCGACTTCTTCGGTACTATGAAGCTGTCCGACTGCCTGTATTTCATCTGACTTTCTCCGTTTTACCGTCGTTCCATCATACTTCTTATTGAAGAAAAT
>JAXJRB010000206.1:0-12177 GCA_036310845.1 Lachnospiraceae bacterium
ACTTTATAATTATATAAATAAAGTTCTGATTCCTTGGTTATTAAACTCTCATATTCCTCATCACTTACGATATAGAAATCTCCTTGTTTCTGCAAGTAACCTAAATATGGGATACGAATAGTCTCCAGCTGCTGATACTCCTTTCCTCGTATCTCTATTTCCTTTATACCTTGTTTGGTAGAACCTGACAGCAGTGTCAAATGTGATAGCCGTATTACTTCCTTGTCTTCAAGCTCTGCTATATCAAATTTCAAATTAGCACTTTGAGCTAACTTTTTTGCCTGGGAATAGGAGAGCATCATAGCTTCCTGCTCCTGATTAACCAACCCAATGCCTGTATAATATAGAATGTCATTTGTTTCTTCTATAACCTGTGTCATTTGTTTCTCCAAATCATTCCTATTACTCAAAACTTGAAAAGTATAAGTATTCTCAAATAACACTATATTCTCATAACGTTCCTTCATAGCAAACCCCGTTGCCAACGCTGTTATTGAACATATCCCAAGAACACATACCATAGAATAAGTACGGTAATTTTTCTTCATACGAAATACAACTTGATTCATCCACAGACAACGCTGCTTACAATATAAGAAATTCTTATGCTTAACCATATTCTGAAACAGAAGCGGAATCAAACCTCCAAATAACAAATAGACTCCTAATATAACAAGTATCATTGCGAAAACAGCATTCCCTATTACCTGCTTCCCTTCTTTGTTTGCAAGATAATATCCGCTTCCCAATACACCAATACCCACAATTGCCTTTATGACCAATACACATTCATTCTGTTTTACATACTCATTTTGTCGCATTGCAGAAATCATATTTAAAACACTACTTCTTACAATATTAAAATATCCCTTTATGACAAAAGTCAAATATATAAACAAAAATGCCACCACGGTAAATACAATCGGTTGTACCGTGAATTCAAATGAAACATGAATATCCAGATTAGAAAGCCTAACAATTATCATTTGAAAAAGCCCTGCTGTTATGATTCCCCAAAACAAACCAAATACAAGCGCCGCAATTCCTATAAAGGTTGTTTCTATCATATACAGCTTTCCTATTTTCTGATTAGATAACCCCATAAAAATGTAGATACCTATTTCCTTTTTTCGTTTTTCCAAGAACACATTTGTAGCATACCAAATGAAAAAGAACATAAAGCAAATAAGCACAATACTTATCATTTGAATCAACGTATTAATTAAATGACTATTATGCTCCCCCAAAGCCACAAAAATTTCAGAGTAAATCATATTTTGAAAATTATATAACACAAGAATCGTAAAAGCCAAGGAAATAACCAATGCGAAATAACTTTTAACATTACTTTTAAAATTCATCGCGGCAAGTTTTGTCATTCTCACGAAAAATCACCTCCCATAGATGCCTGCATATCAATAATTTTGTTATAAAATTCTTTTCTATCGTCTCCCTTACTCAATCTACACTTCACAAGTCCATCACTGAGTATATATACGTCTTTTGCATAAGAAGCACTGTATGGATCATGCGTGACCATAAGTATCGTTGCCTTACCACTTTCATTCACTTGCTTCAAGCACTTTAGTAACTTCTTACCTGCCTTGGAATCCAAAGCCCCCGTCGGTTCATCTGCAAAAATGATTTCAGGATTTGTAATCAATGCCCTACAGACTGCCCCTCTTTGCTTTTGTCCTCCTGAAAGCTGATACGGATACTTTTTAAGGTGTTCAGACAATCCAAACAATGCTGCCAACTCTCCTACCTTTTCTTGAATCTCATCTGCATAACTTCCCCCCAATGCCAATGGTAATGCTATATTATCCTGTAAAGTCATCGTATCCAATAAATTATAATCCTGAAACACAAACCCAATCTTATCTTTTCTTAATTTAGCAAGCTCTTTATTCTTTATTTTCGTAAGCTCCTTGCCATCTAATACAACAGAACCTTGTGTTGGTTTATCTATAGTGGATAAAATATTTAGCAATGTTGTTTTTCCAGAACCGGATGGCCCCATAATAGCAATAAAATCATTCTTATAAATGGATAAATCAATTCCTTTTAATACCTTTGTTTGAAATCCTTTCGTTCCATAATGCTTTACAAGATTTTTTACTTCTACAATTTTATTATCTTCCATCTTGTCGTTTTACTCCTATCTACTTTTTTGATTCGAATCATTATAAAAATTGTATCGTAATCTCTTTTAAAAATCCTTACATTCATCATACAGTAAAAGCCGCAGCCTTACATTTTTTGTAAGATTACGGCAACCTATAACTCATTCTTTTCAAAAACGATATGAAAACATGTTCCTTTTCCATACTGGCTTTCCACATTAATCCGATGTCCCAACCGTCTTGCAATCTTATCTACCATATACAATCCCATACCGGTTGACTTATACTTTCCATTATGATAATTACTTCCTGTAAAGCCTTTTTCGAAAATACGACGGATATCACTTTCTTGGATTCCTTCTCCCCAATCTTCCACTATAAGTTCTGCCTGCTCTCCTGTCTTCTTTGCCCATATTTTAATCCTAGGAGTCTCATCCCTTTCCTTTTTCGTATACTTAATTGCATTACTTATTAATTGATCTAGAATATATGTTATCCACACCTTATCTGTATAAACCACTACATCATCCACCTCTATGTCTAATACAAATCTTTTCTGAATTAGAAAGAACTGATTATTTCGAATAGAATCTTTTATACATTCTTTTAATAACGTTTTTGTTATTTGTAAATCAAACAAGGGACTTTGAAGTCTACATCCTTGCAACATGCTATTAACCTGGCAATTCATTCTCTCTAACGGTTCACGTAGCTCTAATCGAGTTGGTCCATCCTTTAGCTTTTCCACCATCAACAAACTAGCTGCTAGCGGAATTTTGAATTCATGACACCATTTCGCTACATAATCTTGAAGCTCACAATTTTCATCAAATTTTTCCTGCAACTGCTCTTCTAAAAGTTGTACATCATGTTCCATGATGTCTCTATCTTCCATATCAGTTACTTCATGAAAAATAACATCATCCCGTTCTAATAGCTGTCTTTTCTTTTTTTCTCTGCTATAAAAATGAATGGCTGAGATTCCTTCTACCATTCCTCCAAAAATGAATAACACTAAATCTAAATACAATATATAAAATATCTGTTTTTCATTCATTAGGAAAATGTAGTACAAATTAAAGCTTAGCATTAGAAAGAAATGCATAAAATAGTATTTCCACTTTCTTTTTATGTAGTTCATTGTACAAAATATCCCTGCCCTTTCCTTGTTTGAATAATTTCCACGCCACAAGAGCTTTTTAGCTTTGTACGAAGTCTACTGATTAACGTTGTAAGTGTTCCATCTGAAACATATTCATCGGTATTCCAAAGCTCCATCATAAGTTCATCCCTTATAACTACATTTGGTCTGCATTCCACCAATTTAGCAAGTATTCTTCTTTCTGATTTGGTAAGCTCTATCTCATTTCCCTTATAATATATCTGTTGTGAGGTCGTATCATAGCACAACTCTTCTGTTAAATTAATCTGTTCACGCACTATATATTCATAGGTTCTTCGTATCATAGCATCTATTTTTGCTTTCAACAATTCCAATCGAAAAGGTTTCTCTAGGTAATCATCCCCGCCTTGAGCAATCGCCATAATCTTATCACTGTCATGATTGCGACTACTAATATAGATAATGGGAACATTCGAAATTCGTCTAATCTGATTACACCAGTAAAAACCATCATAATATGGAAGATTTATATCCATTAAAATCAATTGTGGTTTTTCCCTGAGATAATCTTCTGTTATGTTATCAAATTTTTTTATCTCTATCGACTCATAGTTCCACTTTGTAAGAAACAATGCCATTTCTTTCACAAGTATTTCGTCATCTTCAACTATCATAATCTTAATTTTTGTGTCCATGCTTCACGCTCCTCGGTTACATTATAAAGAGTTCCGGTTAGAATGAAAATAAAAATAAGTAATGTTACAAAAGTGTAATATAATAATTCCTATTCCACACAGAAGGGGAATCAAACGATTCCCCTTTATCTAAAACCCATCTATTCCGAGCCAATCTCGAAAACAATTGGCTCGGAACAATTACATATTATATTTCAATCAATTCATACTGGTCACTACCTAGACCTATTTTCACTGCATGCTCAATGCAACTCTTCCAATTTGTATCTGGATGTGTCATATGAAAATGGTCATGCATTTCTGCATCTTCATGATGTGCCATACAGTTCTCGTGCAACACACTGTGATTCTCTAACATTGGCTGTCGATTACATAAATCAGCACATGCTACATCTAGAGCCACCGGATCAAACGATGCTAGCATTCCTACGTTTGGAATAATCGGTACATCATTAGAATTTTCCTGTGTCGGATGTACGGCATCCTTTGGACATGCGCCGATACAACGTCCGCATCCCACACACTTATTCAAATCTATCGTTGCCTTTCCATTCTCAATTACTGGTGCATCGTGAGCACAGATTTTCAAACAAGCTCCACAACCTACACATCTAGCCTGATTTACTGCCGGTTTTCCCTGATTGTGCATCTCCATTTTACCTGCTCTGGAACCACAACCCATACCAATAGTCTTCAATGCTCCTCCAAAACCTGTTGCCTCATGTCCCTTGAAATGAGTTAAAGAGATAAAAATATCAGCATCCATAATCGCCTGTCCGATTTTGGCTTTCTTTACATACTCGCCGTCCACTGGTACTAACGCTTCATCCGTTCCCTTGCGTCCATCTGCAATGATTACATGACAGCCTGTAGAAAATGGAGAAAATCCGTTTGCATAAGCCGTATCCATATGGTCAAGTGCATTCTTTCTACTTCCCACGTAAAGTGTATTACAGTCTGTTAAAAAAGGCTTTCCTCCCTGCTCTTTTACGATATCTGCTACTACCTTTGCATAATTAGGACATAAAAATGCCAAGTTACCATATTCCCCAAAATGAATCTTGATTGCTGCATATTTATCTGAGAAATCAATCTCTTTCATTCCCGCTGTGATACACAGACGACGTAACTTCTGCAACAAATTTTCATGTGCTGTTGTTTTAAAGCTTGTGTAGTATACTTTTGATATTCATATCTATAGTTTACATGGAATCTTACATCCTGTAAACGGCTACAAATCAAATTCTGTCGATGTGTTCTTATTTTCTAACCATAAGCATATTGCAAATATTATCTCATAAAACATCATTACTCCTGCAACTACCTTAGCAGAACACACACAGCCTACCACTAGAATACCTACCGTAATCACAATAGCAGAAAACGTATAACTTTTTGACATATATATCCATCCAAAAGGTAATAGATGCCCCCCCAAATATCATAGCCAATACCATTACCATTTTTTCGGGTATAGCAGTACATACCCAACAAGCAATTAAAATATAAAGCATTTCATTTAATGTAATCAATAATCCTAATTGATTAATGGGATTTTCTTTATTTTGAAATTTAATCTTTAACATTTTTGTTATCAATAACGCAAAGGGCATTAAACATCCAGTAACATACCACGTATATAGATTCTTTTCTCTAATTGACAAATCTGTACTATGAACAAGAAAAATGCCTAACCATAGAAAAATAGATGCTATAATAAATGCAATCCCACGTTTATTCTTCCGCGCAGAATCCATTCTCATTTTATCAAGCATTTCTACCATGATTTTCCCCCTCTTTTTTCTTGATAAGCATATAGCGCATTATCGTATTCCTTTGCTTTTTTCCTACTATACAATTCATATCCAACCATACTAATTCCATACATCACGAGAATAATCCCCAAAAAGAGCATCCATTGCATCACATTTCCTTTTCCAGAGAATATTCCCAGCCAATAGAAAATAACTGTTTCATACACGCTAAACAAGACCATAAATCCTGTCAGCTTCGCTGTAAAGCTAATACCTTTTATCAACGTTTCTGAGAAAAGAGCTGTAAACAATATTACTCCACCACATGCAAATATCAAAAGCTTAAAAATTCCTGTTGTAGATATATTTTCTATTCTCAGATATGTATTTCTAAGCAATATCACCACCATTAACCAAGTAAAACAAAATGCAACACCATTTCTTATCCATATAAAAAAAGTTTTCAAATTCTTCATATCGCCCTCTCCTAAATTCCTAGTATATCCTTAAAAGCTTTCACATACCTTCTTGAAATGGTAAGCTTTTCACCATTACACATCGTTACCATAATCGTACGATCTATCTGTGGTTTGAGATTTTTAATCTTATTTATATTCACAACAATTGACTTAGAAAAACGAAAGAAATCTTCTTCTGACAATCGTGCTTCTAATTCATATAAACGCTGTTTTACTTCTACTACCTCATCCTTCGTATATAAAAATGTTCTATTATCTACTGTTTCAAAATACAAAATATCTGACATCTCCACAAATACCATTTCGTCTTCTTTTTTAGTCAATATCCGGTTATCAAAAGCTCTAATATAAGACTGCAATTTCTGTATATTATTGGTTACTTCTTTGCATTCGATAATGACTCTTGCCTTCTCTTCTATGTGTTTTCTTATCTCAATTTCCATCTTGCACCTCCCAAATCATACTAATACAATTTATTTTTTGCTTCAATGTTTTCTCGTTAAGCGGTACATTTCTTGATGGTAAGATGGCAAAAACTTTTTACGTCTTAATACATAAAAAAAACAATTATCTTCTTCCTATTCTTCTATTATAAGATTTACCTCCCATTCACCCTCTACAAGATTCTGGCAAGTAAAGAAATGCCCATAAATTGCATATTGGTCTAACTCCTTATTATCTACATCAAATATGTATTCCTCATAACTTCCGTTTCTTTCCTCATCCCAAAATCCTCTACTTCCTTCTGCTAATACCCTATTTCCATCTGCATCTAACAAATATACATATCCATGATTGTCGTACTTCAAAATTTTATCATAATGCACTTGTATATGTAGCTTATCATTTATAAATCCATAATTTGTAACAGTCACTCCTGATGTAGCAACAAATGACTTACTATCATCAGCACATAGATATTCTAGGCTCCTTCCTTCCAATTCACTATCCTCCCTATAAGAGCCTCCCCTAATATCTAAATCTTCTTCCATTTGTGTTTCTGTTACTATAACAATGGAATCCAAACTAATTTGTGTCAATTCCTCTTGTACTTCACTTTTCCCTGTTAAAAACTTAGAAACACGAAATGTCAATCTTTTCCCTTCAATGGTTTTGCCATCCATATGTTTAACGTTGATTAAAAATGTGGCCTTTTTGTTTTCCTCATTAAAATCAACCAAGGAACAACTTCCTATCTGATCTGCATTTGTATGTATACTATAACTATCAAACAAATCAATGGTTTCATCTATACGTTTCCCTACTAAATCCTGCATGGATATATAGACATAAGCACAATTATCCTGAATAGAAACTCCTTCTACCTCCATTTGTATACCATTATCCTCACAACAAGCATTTACCGGCATTAATTTTACTGCTATATCTGGATATAATGTATATAAAATATCGTATGCTGTCATATTGCCCGCTGAAACTGCAATAACCAAGGAAGAAAATGACAAGCCAAGAATAACGGCAATACATGCAACCATTTTTCCAAATATTTTAATCACTATATATTCTCTCACTCTATGAGTTTTACTATAATCCATTGCTTCGCTTAGATACCTATCCTCTATCCCATCAAGTATCTTTTCCTTTAACCAATCAGTCATAGAATCCCTCCTCTTTCAAATAATCTCTCAATTTTTCTCTTGTTCTATACAAATGTACCGTTACATAATTTTTACTCGCTCCTGTATTTATTGCTATCTCTTCAATGGAATAACAGAGCCAATATCGTTGTACAAATATTACTCTATCTTTTTCCTTTAACGTCCCTAAGAAAATATTTATTTTATTTGAAATTTCTTTTGCAAGAATTTCACTTTCTACCGTTTCATTTACAGAAAGAAACTCATCCACCTCTTCTAAAATAACATCATAGTAATGATTTCTTTTTTGTGCAGTATTGGTGCGATATTTTTTCAATGCAATATTCTTAACTATGCGATAAATATACGCTGCTAGAGGATTAGGTTTCTTAGGTGGAATACTATTCCACACTGCTAAATATGCATCATTTATGCATTCCTCTACATCCTGCTGATTACTTAGTATCTTGAATGCCAAACGTTTGCATGTTTTTCCATACTCTAAACTCAATTCATGAATTGCAACCTCTGAACGTTCAAATAGTAATTTTATTATCATTTGTTCTTCCATTACAAAACCTCCCTTCATTTATACTCTACCGTTTTATACCATATTATTACAATTTTTGCTTCAAATCTGAAATATTTTTTTCTTTATTAACCATCTCTATATTACAACCATTTTTTACCCACAAAAAAGGCTCCCGAGAATAATCTCGGAAGCCTGATTTTACGCTTGAACACAATATATATAATTTAGAATCGTATAAACAATCTACCTAGTAATGAAATTACTCGATGATTGTAGCAACTCTACCAGAACCTACTGTACGTCCACCTTCACGGATAGCGAATGTAAGACCCTGCTCCATAGCAATTGGATGGATAAGTTCGATAGTCATTTCTACGTTATCACCAGGCATACACATTTCTGTACCAGCTGGTAATTCACAAACACCAGTAACGTCTGTTGTTCTGAAGTAGAACTGTGGTCTATAGTTGTTGAAGAAAGGAGTATGACGTCCACCTTCATCCTTTGTTAATACGTAAACCTGAGCTGTAAACTTCTTGTGGCATGTTACTGAACCTGGCTTAGAAAGAACCTGTCCTCTCTGGATTTCTGTTCTCTGAACACCACGAAGAAGAGCACCGATATTATCACCAGCCTGAGCCTCATCAAGAAGCTTACGGAACATTTCGATACCTGTACATACAGTCTTCTTTGTTTCTTCGCTGATACCAACGATTTCTACTTCATCGTTTACATGAAGAACACCACGCTCTACTCTACCAGTAGCAACTGTTCCACGACCTGTAATTGTGAAGATATCTTCGATAGGCATAAGGAATGGCTTATCTGTATCACGCTCTGGATCTGGAATGAAGGAATCTACTGTTTCCATTAATTCCATAATCTTGTCGCCCCATTCTCCATTTGGATCTTCAAGAGCCTTAAGAGCTGAACCACGAACGATTGGACAATCAGAGAATTCATACTCTTCAAGCTGTTCTGTGATTTCCATTTCAACTAACTCTAATAATTCAGGATCGTCTACCATATCACACTTGTTCATGAATACAACGATGTAAGGTACACCTACCTGACGAGAAAGAAGGATGTGCTCCTTTGTCTGAGCCATAACACCGTCAGTTGCAGCTACTACTAAGATAGCGCCGTCCATCTGTGCTGCACCAGTGATCATGTTCTTAACGTAGTCAGCATGTCCTGGACAGTCAACGTGTGCATAATGTCTCTTCTCTGTCTGGTACTCAACGTGAGCTGTAGAGATAGTGATACCTCTTTCTCTTTCTTCTGGAGCCTTATCGATGTTCTCGAAGTCTACCTTCTCGTTACCAGATACTCTTTCAGCTAAAACCTTTGTAATAGCTGCTGTTGTAGTTGTTTTACCATGGTCTACGTGACCGATTGTACCGATGTTACAATGTGGTTTGGTTCTGTCAAATTTAGCCTTTGCCATTTTGAATAGTCCTCCTTAAAAGATATAAATAATTTAAATTAGTTTCATATTTCAAAACTACACTCAACTATTAATGATTATATTAAAAAACAGTTGATTTTTCAAGCAGATTTTATCCAATTATAGATAACCTACTTATATATATCAGCACCCCTTAAAAGAGATGCTGTATATTATATATTAAAATACTATTTTGCCTTAGCAGCAAGTACTTTTTCCTGAACTGACTTTGGAACCTGCTCATATTTCTCAAAGAACATAGAGTAGTTACCACGTCCCTGTGTCTTAGAACGTAAGTCTGTAGAATAACCGAACATTTCAGCAAGTGGAACAAAACCTTTTACCATCTTACCGCCGCCGATATCATCCATACCTTCAATACGTCCACGACGAGAGTTGATATCACCGATAACATCACCCATGTATTCTTCAGGCATTGTTACTTCTACTCTCATGATAGGCTCTAATAATACTGGAGATGCCTTCTGCATAGCTTCCTTGAATGCAAGAGAACCTGCAATGTGGAATGCCATTTCTGAAGAGTCAACTTCATGGTAAGAACCATCATATACTGTAGCGTGGATACCAACAACTGGGAATCCACCAAGGATACCAGCCTTAGTAGCTTCTTCGATACCTTCACCAACAGCTGGGATGTATTCCTTAGGAATAGCACCACCAACAACGGTAGATTCAAACTTGAATAATTCTTCGCCGTTTGCATCCATAGGTGCGAATTTAACCTTACAGTGTCCGTACTGACCACGTCCACCTGACTGCTTAGCATACTTGCTATCGATATCAACTTCCTTAGTAATAGCTTCCTTGTATGCAACCTGAGGTGCACCAACGTTAGCTTCTACCTTAAATTCACGAAGAAGTCTATCAACAATGATTTCAAGGTGAAGTTCACCCATACCAGCGATGATAGTCTGTCCTGTTTCCTGATTTGTATGAGCACGGAATGTAGGATCTTCTTCTGCAAGCTTAGCAAGAGCTTCACCCATCTTACCCTGTCCAGCCTTTGTCTTTGGCTCGATAGCGAGCTCGATAACTGGCTCTGGGAATTCCATAGACTCAAGGATTACTGGATGCTGTTCGTCACAGATAGTATCACCTGTTGTTGTGAACTTGAATCCAACTGCTGCTGCAATATCACCAGAGTAAACCTTGTCTAACTCTGCTCTCTTGTTAGCATGCATCTGAAGAATACGTCCAACACGTTCCTTCTTATCCTTTGTTGCATTTAATACATAAGATCCTGAATTAACAGTACCTGAATAAACTCTGAAGTAAGCAAGCTTACCTACGAATGGGTCTGTCATGATCTTGAATGCAAGTGCAGCGAATGGTTCATCATCAGAAGAATGTCTTTCGATTTCGTTACCATCCATGTCAACACCCTTAATAGCAGGGATATCTGTTGGAGCTGGCATATACTCGACAATTGCATCCAATAACTTCTGAACGCCCTTATTTCTGTATGATGTACCACAGCATACAGGAACACACTGACATTCACATGTACCCTTTCTAAGAGCTGCCTTTAACTGATCTATAGTAGGCTCTTCTCCTTCAAGGTACATCATCATTAATTCATCATCTAATTCACAAATCTTTTCTACTAATTCAGAATGATATAATTCAGCTTCATCAGCCATATCTTCTGGAATATCTACGATAGAAATATCATCACCCTTATCATCATTGTAGATATAAGCCTTCATTTCAAATAAGTCAATGATACCCTTAAATTCATCTTCTTTACCGATTGGTAACTGAATACAAATTGCATTCTTACCTAATCTTGTACGAATCTGGTCTACAGCTCCGTAGAAGTTTGCACCAAGGATGTCCATCTTGTTGATGTAAGCCATACGTGGTACACCGTAAGTATCAGCCTGTCTCCAAACGTTTTCTGACTGTGGTTCTACACCACCCTTTGCACAGAAAACACCAACAGCACCATCAAGTACACGAAGAGAACGTTCAACTTCAACAGTGAAGTCAACGTGACCAGGTGTATCAATGATGTTGATACGATGCTCTAAAGCACCAGCCTTTGGCTTACTTTTCTCTTGCAATGTCCAATGACATGTTGTAGCGGCTGATGTAATTGTGATACCTCTTTCCTGCTCCTGTTCCATCCAGTCCATGGTAGCAGTACCTTCATGAGTATCACCAATCTTATAATTAACACCAGTATAATAAAGAATACGCTCAGTTGTTGTTGTCTTACCAGCATCAATATGAGCCATAATACCAATGTTTCTGGTTCTCTCTAATGGATATTCTCTTCCAGCCAAAGCTCTTTCCTCCTTATACGAAATTTAATTTGTAAAATTGTCTTCGTCGAAGACATATTATTTTCATTATTCTAACGTGATTAGAATCTGTAGTGAGCGAAAGCTTTATTAGCTTCAGCC
>JAXJRB010000207.1:0-2730 GCA_036310845.1 Lachnospiraceae bacterium
AACAGACAGCGGCCATGCTGCACGCAAGAGCGCGGCATGGCCGCTTTTTTACGTTTTTTTGATGGCTTTTTTGACGCTGATTTAAAAGTCAGGCAATGCCATTTAGCCAGATGTTCGATTGATGTTCGAACGAATGGAAATTCAACTCTTTTTATTTTCATATCATCCTGCCCTTTCCGTTTATCCTTCCATGCATTCGTGAAGCATTGTATAAGCCATTTGAAGCTCGACAGGGTCATTAATCAGCTGCTCCATGAACTGTGCCGCAAAACTGGTCTCCGCAAATTCTGCGCGAATCGTATCAAGTGTGATTTCTTCACTCAGTTCATGATCATTTACTTCATAGTCAAGATATTGTCCTAACATCTCTTTATATATCTTATTCCGGTCTTCATATTCTATCTTTGGTATGGTTCCAGAAATATTGACCCTGACAACAGAATTTTTAATACAACCTTCGACCGCTTCCTCAAGAGCTTCTCTAAGCGCGATTGATTCAATTGAAGAAGAGTTTGCGCCTGTATTTTCAGAACTTGAACAGCTAGGAGAATGGCTGCAACAGTTTTTTACATCTAAAATTGATTCATTAAAACAGTATTTCT
Source organism: Lachnospiraceae bacterium (assembly GCA_036310845.1). Classification (GTDB taxonomy): domain Bacteria; phylum Bacillota; class Clostridia; order Lachnospirales; family Lachnospiraceae; genus COE1. Next base: position 603 of record JAXJRB010000207.1, read on the forward strand.
GTAATTTGGGCGGTTTAATCGCATATATGGAAACGGATTTTTTTAAAACGCCCCTAAGTAATGCGGCCCCAATTTATGTGGATATAGATACTTTTCGTCGATACTTGGAAAGATATATTTATAGATGTCTACCACCAGACAATTTTACAAAATTGTATTTTCAAAATACAATTTACGACTTGCCCACTTTTTGGCTATATTGTACCTAAAAATCTGACAATTCAGAAAAATACATGCAAAAATAGGCTCTGAGACCCGCATAAATACTGGCTCTCAGGAGAGTGGGGTAGAAATGACCTGGCCCGCAATAGGGCATTGACACCTCCATAACTCATACTCCCATTCTTCAAACTCGAACAACGTAGAAATGCCATGGCCCACAATAGGGCATTGACACAGAGTATTGGTTACAGTAAAAGTTTAACCGTATAGCGTAGAAATGCCATGGCCCGCAATAGGGCATTGTCACTCTTCAATGTTTTTGGGAAATTAACTGATTGTATAACGTAGATATGACATGGCTTACAACAAGGCGTTTACATATCTTAGTGTTTGCAGATTGGAAGTATTCGCAATTGTAGAAGTGGATATAGTTTGCTAAAGGAAATAACACTTGATGTCAAGAATGAATGTGTTAAGGCTATAGTTTTAGTAAGCAGTCGGATAGAACTACCGCACTAACGGTGGTAGGTAAAGTGCCCTTCGTTTTATTCGCCAAAGCTTGCATGCTGTAGGGAGAATCGTCATTTGGAAAGTATGATAGTGGTCATAATATAGTGGATTTTTAAGAACGAATCGTGTATGATAGATACAAATCTGATCAACTGAATATTGTCTATCGTTCCACTGGGGAAGCAGCATGCTGTGTTCCTGCTCCGGAAGCCGGTAGTCAATGTTTATGATCGACAGGTTGCAAAGAACTGATTCCCAATATTAGCACAGCTAATTTCAAGCTAATTTCAGTATTTTTTTTCAGCCTGTTTGAGACGGATTTGAGATGGGTTTTCGTTTGTTTTTAGCGTGAAACTCCAACTTTTTTTAACAAATATGCAATTTTTTTGCTGTCGGGCGAGCATTTTTTCACCCGACCGTCGCTCCTAAGCGAGGGGTCGGAGGTTCGAATCCTCTCGTGGACGTCTCGAAGTCAGGACCACCGGCTTAGCCGGTGGCCTGCTCCACCCCTATAAGGGGTTGCTTCCTGCTTGCGCCCGGAAGGCGCACTGAGAGTCTGCCAGCTGCACCACATACTCAGCCGCCCCTGAAGGGGCTCAATCAGTGCTTCCTTACTCCGGCGCAGCCCCATAAGGGGCTTGCTGGTTTGCTTTGATTTCCTACTGCCACTCCAAGTGGCTTTTATTTTTTGTTTTTCCTCACCGGCTCACCCGTAAACGGGTCAATATACTCTACTAATGACATCTGGTCATACTCCAAGTCCTCTTTGAGCTGGTTCTGGATATATTTCTTGATTGCAGCTGTATTCTTCCCTACCGTGTCAACATAATATCCTCTGCACCAGAAGTGACGGTTTCCATATTTGTATTTTAGGTTCGCATGCTTCTCAAAGATCATGAGGGAGCTTTTTCCTTTCAGATACCCCATTATTTCTGATACAGAATACTTTGGCGGTATTCTTACAAGCATGTGGATGTGGTCCGGGCAGGCTTCTGCCTCTATGATCTCAATCCCTTTTCTCTTGCACAATGTTCCCAGAATCTGGCCAACATCTGCCCTGATCTGTTTGTAGATTACCTGCCTTCTGTATTTTGGCGCAAAGACTATGTGATACTTGCATTCCCATTTTGTGTGGGCTAAACTGTTTTCTGTGCTCACTGCACACCTCCCGTGATATTTTTATTTGTGGTTTTGCAGACCCACATTTATCTTATCACGGGAGTTTGCTTATATCTGAAGATCTGCCCTCCCCCTGCAGAGCAGGGGGTTTATTTTTGCCTGCGACACAATTATAATCCTGAATTATTCACCGTATATCGGTGAATAATTCAGGTTTAATAAGCTTGTCCTGGTTGTATAAAGCCTTAATTTACGGGCTTTTTGTATTCTGGCGCCCGTGGGAGCGGTATTCCCTCGGGGACATTCCGTATTTGCGGCGGAAGCGCCGGATAAAATA
>JAXJRB010000208.1:0-1594 GCA_036310845.1 Lachnospiraceae bacterium
GTTCATAGCATGAGCCTCCGGTTTGTAATTGTTTTTTGGCAACTCAATTATACCAAAACCATTGGTTTCATGCTATTTTTATGCCAGTTATTATTGAATTTTTTAGGTGCATAGGCACTTATTTAAGTGCGAAGTTTGAGTAATTAATAACTAAGCAGTTCTTCCTTTAATCCATGCATTATAGTTTGATCTGCTTTTAATTTGAATTTTAATGTATTATCCTCATAACTTCCTCCTATTTGTCCTATTACATAAAAATTCATTGTATCCTCAAAGTAAAGTTTTATATATGCATCACTTTCACAATCTTGGACTTCTATTTCTCCACTAAGAGAATTTATCATATTATCTATTGCTTCTACATAATCCTTAACGTTATCTTCTGAAATACAAAAATTACATCTTCCAGAAAAGCCACCAGTCGAAATTACAACTTCATAAGTAACATATCCGCCCATACAATATAACGATTGTACGGAAATCATACTAATTTGATTTTGATATATGATTTTATTATCCATATAATTCCCTCACTTATTTAAATTTAAAATCATCAAATGCACCTGTAATTTTATTGTGAACAAAATGAATTTCTATTCCATTCACATTATTACTCATTTTAATCCATCCATCTGAAGCAGACCATCTTGGGTCAGTCATTATAATGGGACGCTTATTTAATTGACTCATGTCAATAGCGTTATCTAATGGATTAGACATTACTTGATGCATTGCCATCTGTTCGTTTAATGTATTAGGAATAGTTCTACCAGTGTTTCCCTTTCCTGCTACTTTAACAGGATTTCCTACACCTTGAGCCTTACTACCACTCTTTTTATCAACATCAATCCCCAGCTGCTTAGCAACACTATATTCTTGGTCAGTTAAATTACCACCACTGCGTAATTTCTCGCGGATATGTCTGGATATATCCTTTACATCCTCCTTCGTAGCTGTTCGAGTATTGATTTCTCCTGTAACTCGGTCTACGCCCTTTTCACACATATGCCCACTTGGGTCTATGTAGAATACAGGATTATTCCTACAGTAAGCATACAGGTGCAGTCCATCACCACGATAAGTATCTTCCTGCGTGAATCTGCCAATGACAGGGTTGTAGTAACGTGCTCGTAAGTAATACTGCTGGCTGATAGGGTCGAACTGCTGTCCGTTGTACTTAAATCGGTTTTCAACCGTTTCCTCGCAGACGGTCAGATTTCCCCATACATCATACTCATAATGGTTAAGGACATGATTTCCCTCAACCACATGAGTGATATTCCCTATCTCGTCTGATGCATAATGGTAGTACGTTCTTGCGCTCTCTGCATCGGATGCTAGTAGCTCATTAGTTCTAATGTAACGGATTCTGTCTTCCTTGGTTTCTTCCGTTACAACTTCCGTTCCACGGAAGATGAAAGACACTAATCTTCCGTTCTCTTCCATCTCGTGGCGCAGACCTTCCGCATCATAATTATAAATAGTACAATAAAAATGTACAAACAATACAAAATAAAAATGTACAACTGATATACTGTTACCCTGGAGGTAGACAGTATGATTTTACAAAGTAACATTATTACAAACTTAGAAA
>JAXJRB010000209.1:0-12660 GCA_036310845.1 Lachnospiraceae bacterium
GCGGTCGCTTGCGACATATCACAACTTCGCGCGAGTGCGCATCCTCGCGGAGCGTTTTTAATATCTAGGAATGAACTTTCACACGTTAGTGTGACAAGGTCTTTCCTAGATATTAAAAATAGTGCGTGCCAGCGTACGCACTTTGGCAAGAATTTCTTACGAAATTCTTGTCTAACTACCACTACGTTACAGCAATTTCCTATTACAAAACAAAAGAGCACCTCTAGACTTTCCGTCCTTCGGCACTCCTCTTTATTCATCTACTTCAAATTCTTATTTGGTACTAAACATTACCATTCTCCTGCTGTGCAAAATAAGACTAGCCCATAGAAAGGTATACTTCTTGTATCCCTTCACAACTCATTTTCCATTCAACAGCCCTGTCCTCTCATAAACGTTACAAATTCTTCCTCGGGCAACGGCTTCGAGAAATAGTACCCTTGAATGTAATCACATTTTTGTTCATTTAAAAAACCTAGCTGTCCTTCTTGTTCTACTCCTTCTGACAAAATTTTCAAATCAAGTTCTTTTAACATTCGAATCGTGTTTGTCACAATTGCTCGATAATTCGGATTACTAATTTCGTCAATAAAACTCTTATCCAACTTCACGATACTAAGAGGCATTGTAATAATTCTTTGGATATTAGAAAAACCCGTTCCATAATCATCTAATGAAAATGTGATTCCTTCTTGCGCAAGAGTATTCAAATTTCTCATTATGACATCATAAGAACTTTCCACTGCTGTTTCGGTAATTTCAAGATTGATTTTTTCTGCTGAGACATCATACTTATGCAAAATATCCAGCAAATCATTTGCCAAATTATCCTGCATACACTGTGCTACCGAAAGATTAATCTCAATATAATCCAACCCTAGTTCTTTAAACGTTTTACTCTTTATAAAACGACAAGCTTCCTCGAAAACAAACATTCCAATTTGATATATTGCACCGCTTTTTTCTGCTGCCGGAATAAACAAATCAGGCGAAATATATCCGTATTTTTCATCACATAAACGAATCAATACCTCTGCCGAATGAAAACGTTTCTGTTTGGTGGAATAAATCGGCTGATAATGTAATTCAAAGCGCCCTTTTTTCAAAGCCTCGTTAATGATACTATCTATACTACCTTTTATCTCAAATCCATTCTGTGCAATAATATCAGCCGCATAGATAATATCATCTTTTAAATCAGACTGATTCTTAAACACATTAAAAACAATTGGTGCCATTTCAAAGTTTTTTATCTCCTCCTGACAATGTGCAATACAGATACGCGTTTTCAATGCCAGACCAGATTTTCGGATAGTATTATTATTTTTAATCTCTTCGTTAATATCCTCTGCAAAAGCATCTGTTTTCTCATGTCCTTCTGCATTCATAAAAATAACAAGAGACCCTTGATGCAAATAGTACAATTCCGCTCTCAGCTTATGTTTTTTGCACAATGCCATTATAGGAGAAATCGCACTACGAATCAATTCATAGGTAGCTTTTTCACCTAATGTAGAAATAAGAGCATCATAATTCGTGATATGAATATAAAGAATATCCATCTTTTTCTTATTAAAAAAAGCTCTCCGCAAATGATTCCAATACGCCTGATAATTACAAATTCCAAAATAAGGAAGCATATTTTCGTCCGCACGTTGCACTGTTATAATCAGAATCAATATCGACAGTACCATTGCAAACATCTCAACTCGCAAATCAGGCACATAAAGCTGAATTGCCAAAGCTATACAACTCAAAGGAAACATACTAAATACGCCAATTAGCTTTCCTTTTGTAAAAAGTACACGATACTTCCACAAATAGAAAATGCCATAGGCCACATAAAACAGTAAACCCACATGGACAATGTGTATCATCGGTCCTCTTACATATCCATTCTGCTTATCAAAATAAAATACATCTCCCGTAAAAACATTAACAAACAATGCTATAATATACAAAACATTCGGAATCGCGATCGCAAATTTAATCCAAAAATCGCACTCAACTTTCTGCCAAGTGTCTGTAAGAGCAATAATATACAAGATATAAACAAAAGCATTCACACACCTCAAGATAAAATATCCGTATGTTATTACTTCTCTAACAACTACATTTCCTTGCAATATAGCATCATTTTCACGGAGCAAATCAAACACAGTCGCACCCAAACACGTAAAAGCCAGCATTAAAAAGATACGATTTACCAGTCCCTGTGTCATTCTATGGAAGAATATTGAAAATAACAAGATTACAACAATAATCAATGCGCAAATATCAAAATACAAGATTCTTTGCATAACTCCTACCATGCCTTTCTCAAACTTGCTGTAAAAACAATCACTAAATCCCCCATGATTTATCCTGACACATCAAGCAATACACTTCTCTGATTCTAGCACGTTTTTCAACATCTTCTATACGAAAAATCCTTAGAAACTACAAGTTTCTAAGGATATAATGCCGGTGGCCGGACTTGAACCGGCACGAGGTTGCCCCCGTCAGATTTTGAGTCTGATGCGTCTGCCATTCCGCCACACCGGCGACTCTTTTAAACATATTATGTTTATCGACAAAAATTATATTACCACACTGTAGCAAAATAAGCAAGTACTATTTTTTATTTTTTTATACATTTTATTATTTATATTAATACCCTTGCATTTCCTGCACCTGCAAACTTTACAGGTGCTTTAGCACCTTGCGCAGGCACAATATTGGCAATACGAACTATGTTCGTATGCGAAAAATTTATTACTCACTCCTGAGCATTTTTGAACCACATAATCATCTCGTTGGTCAGGCTGATTCCATCGTATTCCATCGTAATCTCATCTCTACCAATCCATTCTGCTACAGAAAGCTCTTCTTCGTCCATTGTAATAGTATCATCGCCATCCACTTCACACCAAAACCCCAGTAACAATGTATCCGTAAAAGACCATGGCTGACTCTTATAGTAACGAATATTTTTCACCTTAAGTCCCGCTTCCTCCATAACCTCTCGTTTTACCGTTTCTTCAATCGTTTCTCCTATTTCTGCAAACCCTGCTATCAATGCATAATTCTTATAAGATCGCCCTGCATACTTCGTCATAAGTAGCTTATCTCCATTTGTTACTGCTACAATAACAGCTGGTGATATTTTCGGATAATGTGTTACATTACAGCTTGGACAACGCATCATACGTTCCTTTTTATCATGCTCTAAACCACTACCACAAGCTCCACAAAACCTTGTCGATTCATACCAATTTGCCAACTGGCAAGCTGTTATACCCGCAAATGCAAGTTCTTTGGGCTGTTTTGTTCGAAATACATTCTGCTGTTCATAAGAATACTCTTTCAACATATCCTCTGCCAAAAGCCTTGCTTCTCCCAAGAAGAAACGTTTCCTCCCCTCTTCTGTATCTATTGCAAATAAATATCGAAATGACATCTCCAATTCTTCTATTTCTTCATAACGCAGAAATTCTATTTCCTCTGTATTCTTTTTTATCAGAACATTGCGTCCTTTCACAAATATGATACAATCCCCTACACTAGGATTTTGTTCTTTATATTGATTATGATAAATTGCTGTAATATCCTGAATCATTTTCTATACCTAGCCTTTCTCAAATCTGCAATTTCAGACCTATTACTTTTTATTTACAAACACCTTAAACCACATAATATCACAATACATACCCCATTTCTAGTCATCACCTTTATTTGTGCCTTAAAACGTTTCCTTAGAAAGCACCGCAAAAGAATTAGGCATTAGCCAATTTTATTTGTCACAGCTTTTTTCAGAAGCTTTCAGGAAACACATCAAATAACTTCACAACAATACAAAAAAACCATAACAAACTCCCTTCTTAACGGGAACCAATTATGGTTTTTCTATATTTTGCAAAATTCTTGCTAAAGTGCGTGCACTGGCACACACTATTTTTATTCGTTAGGAAAATGCTGTTACGTAGTGGCAGTTAAACAAGAATTTCGAAAGAAATTCTTGCAAGTGTTTGCTGCTGAGCAAACACTTTTTTACACTCATAATTTATTGTAATTATTCAGCATCTACATAATTACGATTAATGATGGAATAATCTGATTCCTGTAAAGCACATAGCCATATTGTACTTATTACATGTTTCGATAACATTATCATCACGAATAGATCCACCTGGCTGTGCAATATACTTAACACCGCTTCTCTTTGCTCTTTCTACATTATCACCAAATGGGAAGAATGCATCTGAACCAAGTGCTACGTTATCAAGCTGATCGAGCCATGCTCTCTTTTCTTCTCTTGTGAATACTTCTGGCTTCTCTGTGAAGAAGTTCTCCCATGTACCATCTGCAAGAACATCCATATAATCATCGCTCATGTAAACATCGATTGTATTATCTCTGTCTGCACGACCAATCTTCTCCTTAAATGGAAGATTCAATACCTTTGGATTCTGGCGTAAGAACCAGTTATCAGCCTTGCTTCCTGCAAGTCTTGTACAGTGAATACGAGACTGCTGTCCTGCACCGATACCAATTGCCTGTCCACCCTTAACGTAGCATACAGAGTTAGACTGTGTATACTTTAAGGTAATCATAGCAATAGCAAGGTCAATCTTAGCTGACTCTGGGATTTCCTTATTCTCTGTTACAATGTTAGAGAATAATTCTTCGTTGATTACAAGTTCATTTCTTCCCTGCTCAAAAGTAATACCATATACATCCTTTGTCTCGATTTCTTCTGGAACGTACTCCGGATCGATCTGAATTACTGCATAGTTACCCTTCTTCTTTGCCTTTAAGATTTCTAATGCCTCTGGCTCATATCCTGGAGCGATAACACCATCAGAAACCTCTCTCTTAATTAAGTTTGCTGTATCAACATCACAAACATCAGAAAGAGCGATAAAATCACCAAAAGAAGACATTCTGTCTGCACCTCTTGCTCTTGCATAAGCACTAGCAAGTGCTGAAAGCTCACCCATATCATCTACCCAGTAAATCTTTCTCTCTACTTCTGTTAATGGAAGACCTACTGCTGCACCTGCTGGAGATACATGCTTGAAAGAAGTAGCTGCAGGAAGTCCTGTTGCTGTCTTTAATTCCTTAACAAGCTGCCAGCCATTAAAAGCATCAAGGAAATTGATATATCCTGGCTTACCATTTAATACTTCGATAGGAAGCTCACCATTCTTCATATAAATCTTAGATGGCTTCTGATTTGGGTTACAACCATATTTTAATTCTAATTCTTTCATTATATATGCTCCTTTAATTCCTATGCGTTCTTGTTGATAATCTTTGTCTCGTACTTTCCTGTAGCGATATCAATATAACGAACGAATAAAGATACTTTATTTTCTCCGTTTAAGCTATTCCATACAGTGTTTGCAAATTCTTCCATGTCATCAGGAATCTCAACAAGCTTTGGTTCTCCTTCAAAGCTTGGTAATGGATTTCCATCGCACTTATATGTATGAATGAAATGTCCTTCTCCAGCTACCGGATTAGAATATGCAAAAGTATATCTGTTACAAGCATCCGGATTACCATTGTTACTCTTTAAGATAGACATGTCATAATTGTATGTACCGTTCTCAATATAAAGTACACCTGAAATTCTTGGTGTATAGTTAGGAGCATCTGGTTCAAACTCTCTTGTTATTAAAGACTGCTCAAATGTCATCTGCTTATCCATCAATTCATAAATGGTATCTGTCTGATCACCGTTTGTTACGATAGTCTTGTTACCAAGTACACGTACCGGTGCATAAATAATAAGACTTGGATCGCTTAACTTAGATGGGTCAAACGCCTGTGTGCGGATTCCTTCTCCATCTTCCACAAATACTCTGTTTCTGCTATTTTCGCTTCTACCCATGATGAAATAAGCGATTGCTGCCTTTGTTCCATCTGGTGTTTTTCCGATTACAATACCTCTTCCAGGGTATGCATTGTTCTGTAACTCATTTACAAGTGAAAGTTTTTCCATTTCTTTTTCCTCCGTATCATGTAGTTGCACGTTTTAAAGCACTCCGCCTCATGTTTGTTTTATGTAAATCAACACAAAAAAACCGTCTGGGTCATGCACTTTACATGCTGCCCAGGCGGTCGGCTTTCTCTTTAAAATAATACACTCCCTGTAGGTTCTCCTACACAGGCACTCCTGTTTCCGCCAGTCGTGTATCTAGAGTTATCATATCTGAAAACGCAAAATAATGCAAGTATGATTTTATATATTTCTTTTGCATAAATAAGAAAGTGTAGTTTAGCTAATCAAAAATCTCATTTCACAGCAATTAAGTTGAGACAACTTTAGGATAATTTTTGCATGTTGCCAGAACGAAGTGAGCCATTCATAGAATTTTATGCCTTCATATATTCCATAATAGCATCTACACCATACATCATGGTTTTCATGCCTTCCTGATACTTGTAATTAACATTTGTTGCTAGTACTCCACTAATATCACGCATCAACATCCAAATACTTTCTGCCGCTTCTTTACTATTGGTTTCACTTTTTACATCACCGCTGTCTTTCCCATTTTCAATCAATGTGACAAGCGCTTGAAGTATTTCATTCTGAATCCCTTCTTCAGTCACGCTATACAACGCCGTGTAATATTGAAAAAATGCATTTCTTTCATATATATAAGTAAGAGCTGCTTTCATCAAAGCTTTAAAATTATCACAATAGGTCATATCTTTCTTTTCTACTTCCTTCATCGTAACAATCAGCTCTTCATTACAACGTTTTGCTACCAACAGATTAATCTCATCCAAATCCCGGAATCTGTTATAGATTACTCTTCTGTCACAATTAAGTTCTCTACAAATTCTTGTTACAGTCAGAGCATCAGTACCTTCCTTACATCCAATATTCACAGCAAGATCAATAATTCTCTTACTTGTTTCATCTTCAATTCTTTTCCCTTTCGAAAAAGCCATTCCTATCACCTCACGTATTCAGACTTATTTATTCTGAGCTGTTACGGTAATCCTCCTGATGCACTGACATATCCCGTCTTATTAACCGTTATTTTGTATTCATTACTTACATTTTACCAACAATTAACCCAATTATCAATACAATATCTGTTTTTTATATATATTTTTTACTTACACACTCAGCAGTAAATGCTAATTGCTATTTTAGCGTTAATGCTCTCTGTTCAACATTGCGCTGAAAATTTAATACATCATGTGCGTATTCTTCATCCATAAATTTTGAAGTAATCATAAAATCTGCTGTTGCCTTATTATTTGCAATCGGAATATCATACACCTGAGCAATACGAAGCAGTGCCTTTACGTCCGGATCATGTGGCTGTGCTGCTAATGGATCTGAGAAGAAAATAACAAAATCAACTCTTCCCTCTACAATTTTAGCGCCAATCTGCTGATCTCCACCAAGTGGACCACTATTATATCCCCTTACTGGAAGCCCAGTTTTCTCAGTAATCATACGAGCTGTTGTTCCTGTTCCACACAGAAAATGTTTCTTTAATATATCCTTATTTTCATCACACCAAGCAATTAATTCTTTTTTCTTACTATCATGTGCAATCAATGCAATATTTTTTTGCTTTCCTATTGTCAATGTAATCTTTTCTTCATTCATGTTGTATTTCCTCCATTCATTACCTTTATCTTGGTTAATGTCATTCAAAAAAATTATATTTTAGTAACTATTCAGTAGGTCCAAGCATTTACTGCTGAAACCGTAAGAAAATGATACAATTGCAAAAATCCCATCACCGACAGCGATTCTAAATGGATTATTGTCTTGTAATTATGAAGGTACTGAATAATTACACATTTTATTCTTAGATTGTAGCACACTATTTATAGTAACGTAAATAAAAATATGTTTTTTACATCATCACACATTAACATAATAAAAGAAAGGCTATGATTGTATTCCCAACCAAAGCCTTTCTGTGTCATAGCATTATTGTGCAATCGCATTTCCTGTGTAGAGTTGATAATACTTACCTTTTTTCTCTAAAAGCTGCTCGTGATTGCCACGTTCTATAATACGACCTTGTTCAAGAACCATAATACAATCACTATTTTTAACAGTAGATAAACGATGTGCAATGACAAATGTCGTTCTTCCATGCATCAGCTTATCCATACCCTCCTGAACAATTTTCTCTGTTCTGGTATCAATCGAACTGGTTGCCTCATCTAGAATGAGTGCTGGTGGGTCAGCAATAGCTGCCCTTGCAATGGCAAGAAGCTGTCTCTGCCCCTGACTTAAGTTTGCTCCATCTCCTGTAAGTACAGTCTGATATCCATCCGGTAGCTTTTCTATAAATTCATGTGCATTTGCAAGCTTTGCTGCTGCAATTACCTCTTCATCTGTCGCACTAAGTCTTCCATAGCGAATATTTTCCATAACCGTAGCTGTAAACAAATGAGTATCCTGTAATACAATACCAAGAGAACGTCTTAAATCTGCCTTTTTAATCTTATTAACATTTATACCATCAAAACGAATCTTTCCGTCTTGAATATCATAGAAACGATTAATCAAGTTGGTAATCGTTGTTTTTCCTGCACCGGTAGATCCTACAAAGGCAATTTTCTGCCCTGGTTCCGCAAAAAGATCTACATTATGCAATACAATCTTTTCATCCGTATACCCAAAATCCACATCAAAAAACTCAACCTTACCTTCTAGTCTCTGATATGTCGTAGTATCGCTATCCTTATGATAATGCTTCCAAGCCCAAATATGTGTTGTCTTATCCGTCTCGTATAATTCACCATTCACGATTTCTGCATTTACAAGAGTAACATATCCATTATCCTCTTCCGGCTTTTCATCCAACATCTTGAAAATTCTGTCAGCGCCGGCAAGTGCCATAACAATACTGTTAAATTGCATACTAATCTGGTTAATCGGCATATTAAAGCTTTTATTCAAAGTCAAAAAGCTCGCAAGACCACCAAGAGTTAATCCGCCAAAGCCCATCAGTGCAAAAACACCTCCAACAATAGCACATACAACATAGCTTAAATTACCAAGCTGTGCATTAATCGGCCCTAACATATTTGAAAATTGGTTCGCATTATAAGCACTCTCAAAAAGCTCCTGATTCAACTTATCAAATTTCTTTATATTTTCCTCTTCATGACAGAATACCTTAACAACCTTCTGCCCTTCCATCATTTCTTCAATATAGCCATTTACCGCGCCAATTGCCTTTTGTTGCTTCACAAAATAGCTTCCTGACATACCTGCCGCTTTTTTTGCTACAAACATCATCAAGCCAACCATAGCAAGACTTACTAATGTAAGTGGAATGCTCAAAACAATCATACTTCCCAAAACACCAACAATAGTAATCGCACTATTTAATAACTGTGGCATACTTTGACTAATCATCTGCCTTAAGGTATCAATATCATTGGTATAGCATGACATAATATCACCGTGCGCATGGGTATCAAAATACTTTATTGGCAATGACTCCATCTTGTAGAACATATCATCTCTAATACTTTTCAACGTTCCCTGACTAACATTAATCATAATGCGATTCTGTACATAGGCCGCCAACGCTCCTACCGCATAAAAACATGCAACACGTAAAATAGCATTTGCGAGACCTGAAAAATCTGGATTTTCTTGACCAATCATTGGTGTAATATAGCCATCTATCAAGGTCTGCATAAACATCGTACCACGAATGCTCGCAAATACGCTTAAAAAAATACAAATTACAACAACAATGACATGCGGAAGATAATTCTGAAACATATATGTCATTAGTCGTTTAAAAAGTTTTCCCGGATTCTCAATCTTTGGTTTTGGTCCCATTGGTCCTCTTCTTCCTGGACCTCCCGGACCAGGCCCCATTGTTTTTCCTCCTGCCATTATATGCCACCTCCATTCTCTTCCTTATTTTCATCAAAATCACCACTACCACCACTCTGTGACTCATAAACATCACGATAAATTTCGCTCTTTTCAAGCAATTCTTCATGTGTACCGAAATCAGTCACCCTGCCATGATCCATAACAATAATTCTATCTGCATGTTTAACACTGCTTACTCGTTGTGCAATAATCAGCTTTGTAGTATCTGGAATTTCCTCTGCAAATGCCTTTCTAATTTTTGCATCTGTCGCCGTATCAACTGCACTCGTACTATCATCCAAAATCAAAATTTTTGGTTTCTTCAAAAGTGCTCTCGCAATACACAATCTCTGCTTTTGTCCACCAGAAACATTGGATCCACCCTGCTCAATATGGGTGTTATATTTATCCGGCATTTTCTGAATAAATTCATCAGCACAAGCAAGTTCACAAGCTCTTTTACATTCTTCCTCTGTTGCTTCCTTATCACCCCATCTTAAGTTATCCAGAATAGATCCACTAAACAAAACATTTTTCTGCAATACCACAGACACCTGATTACGCAGACTTTCCATATCATATTCTTTTACATTATGTCCGCCTACCTGCACTTCACCTTCGGTTACATCATATAGACGGCTTATCAGATTTACAAGACTCGTCTTAGAACTTCCCGTTCCACCAATAATACCAATGGTTTCACCTGATTTAATCTCCAAATTGATATTTCTCAGAACCTCTTTTCCACCGGAATAATAGGAAAAATCAACATTTTTGAAGCAAATGCTTCCATCTGCAACCTCAAAAATCGGATTTTCAGGATTTTTTAAATCAGACTTTTCCTGTAATACCTCTGCAATTCGTTTTGCACTTGCATGGCTCATGGTTAGCATAACAAATATCATAGATACAATCATTAGACTCATTAAAATATTCATACAGTAAGTTAGTAAGCTCATCAATTCACCTGTAGTCAATCCACCTACAACGATTGTCTTAGCTCCAAACCACGAAATCAACAAAATACAGCTATAAACTGTTGCCTGCATAATTGGTGCATTCAATACAACAAGCTTTTCTGCTTTCAAAAACATAGTATAGATATTCTGATTCGCCTTAGAAAACTTATCCTTTTCATAATCCTCTCTGACATATGCCTTTACTACACGGATTGCCGAAACATTTTCTTGTACACTTGCATTAAGTTCATCATATTTCTCAAATACCTGACGAAAATACTTGGTCGCCATTGGTATAATGATTCCCAATACACACGCCAGAAAAACAACTGCCACCAAATAAATACTTGCCAGCTTTGCATGAATAGAAAATGCCATAATCATTGCAATAATCATCGACATTGGTGCTCTCATTGCCATACGAAGCAACATTTGATAAGAGTTCTGTATATTTGTTACATCTGTTGTCAGTCTTGTAATCAGACTGGATGTCGAATACTTATCAATATTTGCAAATGAATAAGTCTGTATATTATCAAACATCGCTTTTCTTAAATTTCTTGCAAAACCTGTAGATGCTTTCGCACCAAATACTGCCCCACCAAGGCCAGCTAGCAAACCGATAATAGCAATCACTATCATCAATCCACCCACTTTCAATATGTGACTCATATTTCCTGCATTAACACCATCGTCAATAATCGATGCCATCAACAACGGTACCAGCATTTCCATGATAACTTCAAGTATCATGCAGAGTGGCGTTAATATGGAATCTTTTTTATATTCCTTAATTTGTGCGCCTAATACTTTTAGCATAGTTAACTCTTCCTTTCCTTATTCACTGGGTAATTATAGATTACTTTCTCATGTTTTTACATCCTGACTCATAATCCTTTTACTCTATCATTTCTGACCATCCAAATTACACTTTATCTTATCTGCCACAGAAAAATATGTCTGAAGTTCTTCCTGAGTGATTCCTTTCAAAATAACACTCTCCATATGGTCCAATGTTTCTTTTGCCTTGATTGCTGTTTCCTTTCCCTCCTGAGTCAATACAATCTTCTTCAATCTTGCATCTCCCGGAACTGCTTCCCTACGAATATAGCCTTTTTTCTCCATAAGCTTTACAAGACTCGTTACCGAAGATCGACCAATTCCAAACTCTGATTCTATCGTTTTCTGGTAGATATCCTTATCCTCATTTCTATGAAGATACCCCATAATCCAGCCATGCATAATGGTAACTTCATCAAGACCATCCGCCAAACCATCCTGCAAAAAACGACGCGTAAACGCTGTATTCTGCATGCGTATAGCATAACCTATCTTTCTCTCATTTTCCCTTCCTTCCCGTTTCATCTTCGCCTCACTTTCTAGCGCAACACTATTTCCTGTTACTATTCATTCCATACCTGTAACACTTCCATTCTATTCATACTGCCTGTATCAACATGAATAGTTACTACTATTCTACCCATTTCCAGTCTCTTTTTAATAGTTCGTATTCGAACTGTTTGCACTCTAACATTCTACTATGATAAAAAAGCATAGTCAACCTTTCAAACTATTAACATTCTATAAACTTACCAATTCCAGTTCCCTTATCATTGAAGTTCAAAGCATTATTTGCTAAACTACATTTATTCATTAAATTCAGGTTTAGTGGAGTGTGGGGAGTCCGAGTGTTGGTCACAATTCTGGGACTCCCCTGCTGCACTTCGCTGAAATAAGCGGTTCTTGTATTTATAACATGTTTTTACTGTTAATCCGACTTATATAGTGAGAATTGCATTTTAGTTGGGGTAAAGAATGCTAAAATCCCGACTGATA
>JAXJRB010000210.1:0-2361 GCA_036310845.1 Lachnospiraceae bacterium
GCTCTATTCTCTCCAAAACATCGTTAAGCTCCAGTGTCTTTTCCCGGCACGTCAGGTTCATAATTTTAGCAGAATCTTTATTACTCGCCTGCCGAAAACTTAACCTGAATTATTCACGGATCAGTATCTGAACCAATAAATTTACCGTGAATCAAAAAATCTAATCCTTGCCGTAACAACTTCTCTCAAATCACCTGCAAAAGGGTATAAAATACCTATGGAAAATTTCAGAGCAGTTATCGAGCTGTCAAGGTTCGTTAATAGTTGCTATTCCAGCTGTATACTAAGCTTGCTGATATTTGACAGAGTTTCATAAAACTCATTCTTGTAAGGACAGCTACTACACAGCTTGAATGTTATATATCTTGCTGAATGAACTGCTTTCGCAGCAATCTTCAGCAGTTTTAAACGGACGGTATCAATGCGTTGCTTTCGCATATTTGCTGATAACGCCAATCGTCTAAACCAATTAAATATGTTATACGCAAGAGCGTGTACCTGAAGCCTGTTGGCATTTACCATTCTGGTATGACTGCTTACGGAAGCGAAATCAAAACCGGATTTGCTTTCTTTGATGAAGTTTTCCATCAGTCCTCTTTTGCAGTAAAATTTGATGAGATACTCTGGTGAGGAATCCATGTTTGTGACAATAAATGTGTACATGTAAATCATCTGGTTCTCTGGCTTTTCAACCTTGCAGACCACGCGCCTTTCGTAAGGCCATGAACCTGCTTTGTACATGAATTCACCATAAACTACCGCATAATCAACTTTGTTATTCCTTTCATCAAGCTCATCCACAAGATGGGATGCTTTTTCACGGAGAATTCCATTCTCTTTCAGCCTGATAACATAGCTTGTGCCATTTTCCTCACACTGCGTATAAAGATCAGGCGTAGCGAAACCGCTGTCACCACGAAGCAGAATACGGATTGCTGGATAATCGTTCAGGTATTCATCAAGTATCGGCTGCAGGAAGTCAACCACTCCGGTACAGGAATACTGTGTTCCATCACGAAGCTGGATTTTAATCAGATCCCCGGTCATTCCATCATAACAGACAAGCGGATGGTATCCATTACTCTGATAGTGGAAGTTAAAGGCTTTTCCTTCCTGTTTACCATATGCATCAAGAAGAGTGGAATCAAGATCCATAATAACAGCCTGTGGCATCTGGATACTGTAGATTTTCTTTCTCAGCATTCTGCCAATAGTAAGGAACTGATTTAAGGTATCTTCATCCATACGGTTAAAAAATCTTGATACCGTAGGTTGTGATGCAAGGGCATCTTTTTCAAGTACAGACTTGAATACAGGATCATTTGTAAGTTCATCGGAAGCATCATCTTCGAAATAACCGGCAATGATCATATACATCATCTGGAGCAGGTTTTTATGATCCGTATGATATCTGAATAATGCAGAATCATTGGTCTTGAAAGCTTTGTCAAAAAGCTTATCAATACCAAGTTTGCTTACGAATTCTTTTATAAGAAGTAAGCCTGCATCGGAGGACAAATCACCTCCGTCAAAATTTATTTTAATTTGTCTATTGCTTTCAAGCGATAAGGTGTTTACAATACTCATAAAGGGCTCCTTTTGTGTTTTATTAATGGCTTTGGACACCTTAATTCTACCACATTTGGATGCTCTTTTTTCATTCACTTGATAAATGAAAAGCAATATTCAATTAAAATACAGTAAATATGCGGCTTTCAGCCAGTTTCACGGCTGTGCCGTGAATAATCTAGGTTTAGTATTTCTTAGTATGCACCAATAATCCAACGACTACCCTCACCCTTGATGAAATTGTTTTTTGCCCCCTTTTTCTCTGCTTTATTCATAAGAGTTATTAAAATCTTATAACCATCGGAATTCATTAATGGAATCATATTATACACAATGGTTACAGACATATATGTAGAAACTGCCATAAGCACATTAATATGAAAAATACATCCCATCACATATGTTCCAACATTCATTATAAGACTAGTCATTAATCCGCCCGAATGTATATATAACTTTTGGATTTTATCAAGCATAAGAATTTCATTAATTTGTACATAAAAAGCCGGAAATATATAATTAAATTTGAATCCTATTTTATTCGGCTTTCTTCCCATTATATGTAACATATAAAGATGTCCTAGTTCATGAAATATTATGAATAAGAACAAATAAGTCATCAATGCAAGGAAAAATTCTTCTATTAAAACTTTATCTATTATTGACGCCACTACACTCATATATATATTCATCATTGTTAATACAATAAATGCCCCCCAATAAATACACAGAAGAAGAAATGAATGATAGTTTTCCTTTATATCCCATGATATTTTTTCAAAATTTTTACAA
>JAXJRB010000211.1:0-13786 GCA_036310845.1 Lachnospiraceae bacterium
GAACTCATAAGAGATTGATTGATATCATCACACCGACACCTAAGACTGTAGATGCGTTACAGAGATTAGAAATGCCGGCTGGTGTTTGTATCGATATCAAAATGAAGAACAAATAAGACCCCTACTAGTATGAACGGCTAGCACGTTCCGCTGTAGAACAAATGGAGGTAAAGAAATGAAGAAAGCTATTTTAGCTACAAAAGTCGGAATGACTCAAATCTTCAATGAAGACGGTTCTTTAATTCCAGTAACCGTACTTCAGGCTGGACCATGTGTAGTAACACAGGTTAAGACAGTAGAAAATGATGGATACAAAGCTGTACAGGTTGGTTTTGTAGACAAGAAAGACAAGATTGTTAACAAGGATAAGAGTGGTAAGAAAGAAGTTATCCACAGACATGGTGTTAACAAGGCTCAGAAGGGACACTTCGAAAAAGCAGGAGTTTCTTCTAAGAGATTTTTAAGAGAGTTCAAGTTTGAAAATGCAGAAGAGTATGCATTAGGAAGCGAAATCAAGGCTGACATCTTTGCAGCTGGTGATAAAATTGATGCATCTGCAATTTCTAAGGGTAAAGGATTCCAGGGCGCAATCAAGAGACATGGTCAGCACAGAGGACCTATGGCACATGGTTCTAAGTTCCATCGTCATCAGGGTTCAAATGGTGCATGTTCTTCTCCTTCAAGAGTATTCAAGGGCAAGGGTATGCCAGGTCATATGGGCTGCGTAAAGGTTACTGTTCAGAATCTTGAGGTTGTAAGAGTAGACGCTGAGAAGAATTTACTTTTAGTTAAGGGTGCAGTACCAGGACCTAAGAAAGCTTTAGTAACAATCAAAGAAACCGTTAAGGTTCAGGCTTAATTAGGACGAAAGGAGGACCACACAGATGGCAAAAGTATCTGTTTATAATATGGAAGGCAAGGAAGTTGAAACTATCGACTTAAACGATGCTGTCTTCGGTGTTGAAGTGAATGAACACTTAGTACACATGGCAGTTGTTCAGCAGCTTGCAAATATGCGTCAGGGTACACAGAAAGCAAAAACACGTTCTGAAGTATCCGGTGGTGGAAGAAAACCTTGGAGACAGAAGGGAACGGGTCATGCAAGACAGGGTTCTACAAGATCTCCACAGTGGACAGGTGGCGGTGTAGTATTCGCTCCAGTACCAAGAGATTATTCTTTCAAGTTAAATAAGAAGGAAAAGAGAGCAGCATTAAAGTCTGCATTAACAAGTAGAGTTCAGGAGAACAAGCTTATCGTTATCGATGAGTTAAAGTTCGGAGAAATCAAGACAAAGAACTTCAAGAATGTTATGGATAACTTAAAGCTTGCAAAGGCATATGTTGTTCTTAACGAGAATGATGAAAAGGTTGTTATGTCAGCAAAGAATCTTCCTAACGTACAGACAGCATTAACAAATACAATTAATGTTTACGACGTTATGAAGGGTGGTACAGTAGTTCTTACAAAGGATGCTGTTAAGACTATCGAGGAGGTGTACGCATAATGGCAGATATTAAGTATTATGATGTAATCCTCAAACCAGTTATTACAGAAAAGAGTATGGCTGGTATGGGCGAAAAGAAGTATACATTCTTAGTTCATACAGAAGCAAACAAGTCTCAGATTAAGGAAGCTGTTGAAAAGATGTTCGAAGGAACAAAGGTTAAGAAAGTTAACACAATGAACATGGACGGCAAGACAAAGAGACGTGGTGCTGTTTACGGAAAGACAGCTAAGACTAAGAAGGCAATCGTACAGTTAACAGAGGATAGCAAGGATATCGAGATTTTCTCAGGACTGTAAGAAGCGGCTCGTAAGAGCGATGTAACTATACACAATCAAGTGTGATAATAAAAAAGCAAAGGAGATATTACAATGGGAATTAAAACATATAACCCATATACACCTTCCAGAAGAAATATGACAGGTTCTGATTTCTCTGAGATTACAAAGAAAACTCCTGAAAAGTCTCTTTGTGTATCTAAGAAGAAGAACGCTGGACGTAATAATCAGGGTAAGATTACAGTTAGACACCACGGTGGTGGACATAGACAGAAATATAGAATCATCGATTTCAAGAGAAATAAAGATGGTATCGCAGCAAAGGTTATCGGTATTGAGTACGATCCAAATAGATCTGCTAATATCGCATTAATTTGCTACGAAGATGGTCAGAAGGCATATATCATCGCTCCAGAAGGATTGACAGACGGAATGAAGGTTATGAATGGACCAGAAGCAGAAGTAAGAGTTGGTAACTGCTTACCACTTTCTGAAATTCCAGTTGGTACTATGGTACACAACATTGAATTATATCCTGGAAAGGGCGGACAGTTAGTACGTTCTGCAGGAAACAGTGCACAGTTAATGGCTAAGGAAGGGAAATATGCAACACTTAGACTTCCTTCAGGCGAAATGAGAATGGTGCCTATCGTTTGTAGAGCATCCATCGGTGTTGTAGGTAACGGTGATCACAACCTTATCAAAATCGGTAAAGCAGGACGTAAGCGTCACATGGGTATCAGACCTACAGTTCGTGGTTCTGTAATGAACCCTAATGACCATCCACACGGTGGTGGTGAAGGTAAGACTGGTATCGGTCGTCCAGGTCCATCTACACCTTGGGGCAAGCCAGCTCTTGGATTAAAGACAAGAAAGAGCAAGAAAGCTTCTAACAAGTTAATCGTAAGAAGAAGAGATGGAAAAGCTATCAAATAATAGCTGAAACAGTTTATCGATAATAAGGAGGAACAAACCTAATGGCTAGATCATTAAAAAAAGGTCCATTCGCAGATGAAAGCCTGTTAAAAAAGGTAGATGCAATGAATGCGTCTGGAAGTAAATCAGTAATTAAGACATGGTCCCGTCGTTCTACAATTTTCCCTGCATTCGTAGGTCATACAATTGCAGTTCATGACGGAAGAAAACATGTGCCTGTATACGTAACAGAAGATATGGTTGGACATAAGCTTGGTGAATTCGTTGCAACCAGAACTTACAGAGGACATGGCAAAGACGAAAAGAAATCTAAGGTAAGATAATATTTGAAAGGAGGTTCAACCATGGCTAAGGAAAAATACAGCAGAACTGGTTATAAAAGAAAAAGAAATTTAGAAAATAGAGAAACAAGACCATCAGCAAAGCTCTCTTACGCTAGAGTATCTGTTCAGAAAGCTTGCTTCGTATTAGATGCCATCAGAGGTAAAGATGTACAGAGCGCACTTGCACTTCTTGAGTACAACCCAAGATATGCTTCCAGCATCATCAAGAAGTTATTAGAGTCTGCAATTGCTAACGCTGAGAATAACAATGGTATGAACGCTGAGAACCTTTATATTGCAGCTTGCTTTGCAAATAAGGGACCTACAATGAAGAGAGTAAAACCTAGAGCACAGGGTAGAGCTTATAGAATCGAGAAGAGAATGAGCCACATTACAATCGTGCTTGACGAGAGATAGGAGGAAGAAAATGGGACAGAAAGTTAATCCTCACGGAATAAGAGTCGGCGTTATTAAGGACTGGGATTCTAAATGGTACGCTGATGCTGAATTCTCTGATTATTTAGTAGAAGATTATAACATTAGAAAGTTTTTAAAGAAGAAGTTATACAGCGCAGGTGTTTCTAAGATTGAAATCGAAAGAGCATCTGACAGAGTAAAGGTTATCGTTTTCACAGCTAAGCCTGGTGTTGTTATCGGTAAGGGTGGCGCTGAAATCGAAGTTACTAAGAAAGAACTTCAGAAGTTGACAGGTAAGAATGTCCTTGTTGATATCAAGGAAATTAAGAGACCTGACAAGGATGCACAGTTAGTTGCTGAGAATATTGCATTACAGCTTGAGAACCGTGTATCTTTCAGAAGAGCTATGAAGTCTTGCATGGGTAGAACAATGAAGTCCGGTGCACTTGGTATCAAGGCTGCATGTTCAGGACGTCTTGGTGGAGCTGATATGGCTCGTACAGAGTTCTACAGCGAGGGTACAATTCCTCTTCAGACACTTAGAGCAGATATTGATTATGGATTCGCAGAAGCAGATACAACCTACGGAAAAGTTGGTGTAAAGGTATGGATCTACAAAGGCGAAGTACTTCCTACTAAAGGAAATAAGGAAGGGAGCGATAAATAATGTTAATGCCAAAGAGAGTTAAACGTCGTAAACAGTTCCGTGGTACTATGACCGGAAAAGCTCAGAGAGGTAATACAATTACTTACGGTGAGTATGGTATCGTAGCAATGGAGCCATGTTGGATTAGATCTAATCAGATCGAAGCTGCCCGTATCGCTATGACACGTCATATCAAGCGTGGTGGTAAGGTTTGGATTAAGATTTTCCCAGATAAGCCAGTTACAGCAAAGCCTGCTGAAACCCGTATGGGTTCCGGTAAAGGAACACTTGAATACTGGGTAGCAGTAGTTAAACCAGGTCGTGTAATGTTTGAAATCAGCGGTGTAGCTGAGGATGTAGCAAAAGAAGCTTTACGTCTTGCAACACACAAGCTTCCTTGTAAGTGTAAGATCGTTTCTAAAGCAGATTTGGAAGGCGGTGCAGTAAATGAAAACTAATAAGTATGTAGAAGATTTAAGAGCAAAATCAGCTGCAGATTTATCACAGGAATTAGTAGCTGCAAAGAAAGAACTTTTCAATTTAAGATTCCAGAATGCAACAAACCAGTTGGATAATACAGCAAGAATCAAAGAAGTAAGAAGAAACATTGCTAGAATTCAGACTGTTATGGCTGCTAATCTTAAGAATGTAGAGTAGGAGGAAATTAGTCGTGGAAAGAAATTTAAGAAAAACACGTACAGGCAAGGTTGTTAGCAACAAAATGCAGAAAACTATCGTAGTTGCTGTTGAAGATCACGTTAAGCATCCTCTTTACAATAAAATCGTTAAGAGAACTTACAAATTAAAGGCACATGACGAGAACAATGAATGCAACATTGGCGATACAGTAAAAGTAATGGAAACAAGACCATTATCTAAGGATAAGAGATGGAGACTTGTTGAGATTATCGAAAGAGTAAAATAGATTTTAAAAATTGCGCAAGTCGTAATTAAAATCACAAAATGTGATTTGGAAGGAGAATTAGCATGATACAACAGGAAAGCAGACTTAAGGTCGCTGATAATACTGGTGCTAAGGAATTACTTTGCATCAGAGTTATGGGCGGTTCTACAAGAAGATATGCAAGCATCGGCGATGTAATCGTAGCTAGCGTTAAAGATGCAACACCAGGCGGCGTTGTAAAAAAAGGCGATGTAGTGAAAGCTGTAGTTGTACGTTCTGTAAAGGGCGCTCGTCGTAAAGACGGTTCTTATATTAAATTTGATGAAAATGCTGCTGTTATTATTAAAGATGACAAGACTCCAAGAGGAACACGTATTTTTGGACCAGTAGCAAGAGAGCTTCGTGAGAAACAGTTTATGAAGATTGTTTCTTTGGCTCCAGAAGTATTATAAGGAGGTGCTGGAATGTCTACAATGAAGATTAAGAAGGGTGATACTGTTAAGGTTATCGCTGGTAAAGACAAAGATAAAGAAGGCAAGGTTTTATCTGTAGATTCTAAGAATTCTAAGGTTGTTGTAGAAGGTGTTAACATGGTAACAAAGCATGCTAAGCCATCTGCTGCAAATCAGAACGGTGGAATCATTCAGAAAGAAGCTCCTATGGATATTTCAAACGTTATGTATCTTCATAATGGAAAAGCTACTAGAGTTGGCTTTAAGATGGATGGAGATAAGAAGGTTCGTTTCGCTAAGACAACTGGTGAAGTGATTGATTAATTCTAAGGAAGGAGGTCTAGACTGGTGAGTAGACTTAAAGATATGTATAAAGACGAGATCGTAGCAAATATGATCAAAAAGTTTGGATATAAAAATGTCATGGAAGTACCAAAGCTCGATAAGATTGTTATCAACATGGGCGTTGGTGAAGCTAAGGATAATGCAAAGTCCCTTGAATCTGCTGTAAAGGATCTTGAGACAATCGCAGGACAGAAGGTTGTTACTACAAAGGCTAAGAAGGCTGTCGCTAACTTCAAGATTCGTGAAGGTATGGCTATTGGATGTAAGGTTACTCTTCGTGGTGAGAAGATGTATGAATTCCTTGATCGTCTTGTAAACCTTGCATTACCTCGTGTACGTGACTTTAGAGGTGTAAACCCTAATGCATTCGACGGTAGAGGTAACTATGCACTCGGTATTAAAGAGCAG
This sequence comes from Lachnospiraceae bacterium, assembly GCA_036310845.1. Lineage (GTDB taxonomy): Bacteria > Bacillota > Clostridia > Lachnospirales > Lachnospiraceae > COE1. Next base: position 6,215 of record JAXJRB010000211.1, read on the forward strand.
ATTATCTTCCCTGAAATCGAATACGATAAGGTAGATAAGGTAAGAGGTATGGATATTATCTTCGTTACAACTGCTAATACAGATGAAGAAGCACGTGAATTGTTAACACAGTTCAACATGCCTTTCGCTAAATAATTAAGGAGGTAAATTCTCATGGCTAAAACATCTATGAAAATCAAGCAGAAGCGTACTCCTAAGTTTTCTACACAGGAATACTCACGCTGCAAAATTTGTGGCCGTCCACATGCTTACTTAAGAAAATATGGAATCTGCAGAATCTGCTTCCGTGAGTTAGCATACAAAGGTCAGATCCCTGGCGTTAAGAAAGCTAGTTGGTAAATATAACGTATCGGCTTATAATAAGCCGATAGGTTAGCGATAAATGCGTAGTATTCACGCAATGTATAGGAAATCCAGAAGGAGGAAACTTAAATGACAATGAGCGATCCGATTGCAGATATGCTTACAAGAATTCGTAATGCAAATACTGCAAAACATGATACAGTAGATGTTCCTGCATCTAAAATGAAGTTAGCTATTGCCCAGATTCTTTTAGATGAAGGTTATATTAAGAAATTTGAAGTAATCGAAGATGGTGTTTTCAAGACAATCCATATTACTTTAAAGTACGGCGCAGATAAGAACGATAAGATCATCACAGGTTTAAAGAGAATTTCTAAACCAGGTCTTCGTATCTATGCTGGTAAGGATGAATTACCTAAGGTTCTTGGCGGACTTGGTATTGCTATCATTTCCACAAACCAGGGTGTTATCACAGATAAAGAAGCAAGAAGACTTCAGGTTGGCGGCGAAGTATTAGCGTTCGTTTGGTAATTTATTACCTAACGAATGCAAGAAAGCTAAAAACCTACCATTAATGAATTAATAGGAGGTACGGGCATGTCACGTATAGGAAGAATGCCAATCGCGGTTCCTGCAGGCGTAACTGTAGAAATTGCAGAAAATAACAAAGTGACTGTAAAAGGTCCTAAGGGAACACTTGAAAGAGTGTTACCAGCTGAAATGGAAATTAAGCTTGAAGATTCCCAGGTAGTAGTAACAAGACCAAATGACTTAAAGAAAATGAAATCTTTACATGGTCTTACAAGAACACTGATTAATAACATGGTTGTTGGTGTAACAGCTGGTTACGAGAAGAAGCTCGAAGTAAACGGTGTTGGTTACAGAGCAGCTAAGTCTGGAAATAAATTAACATTATCTTTAGGATATTCTCATCCAGTAGAGATGGTTGATCCTGAAGGTGTTGAAACAGTACTCGAAGGACAGAATATTATCATCGTTAAGGGTATTGATAAAGAAAAAGTTGGCCAATTCGCAGCTGAAATCAGAGATAAGAGAAGACCTGAACCATATAAGGGTAAGGGTATTAAGTATGCTGATGAGACAATCAGACGTAAAGTTGGTAAGACTGGTAAGAAGTAAATAAGGAGGGCGTAGAAAATGGTTAGTAAGAAATCAAAAGCAGCATTGCGTGAAAAGAAACACATGAGATTGCGTAACCGTCTTAGCGGTACCGCTGAAAGACCACGTTTAGCAGTCTTCAGAAGCAATAATCATATGTATGCTCAAATTATTGACGATACAGTTGGAAATACTTTAGTAGCAGCTTCAACTCTTGAGAAAGAGATTAAGGCTGAACTTAAGAAGACCAATGACGTTGATGCAGCAGCATACGTTGGTAAAATCGTTGCTAAGAGAGCAATGGAAAAAGGTATCACAGAGGTAGTCTTTGATAGAGGCGGCTTTTTATACCATGGAAAAATTGAAGCATTAGCTGAGGCAGCAAGAGAAGCTGGCTTAGTATTCTAGGAAGGGAGAAAATTGCATGAAACGTACAATCATTGATGCTAGTCAGTTAGAATTGACAGATAAGGTTGTTACCATCAAAAGAGTAACAAAGGTTGTTAAGGGCGGAAATAACATGCGTTTTACAGCTTTAGTTGTAGTTGGTGATGGCAATGGTCATGTTGGTGCCGGTTTAGGAAAGGCAAAGGAAATCCCTGAAGCTATCCGTAAGGGAAAAGAAGACGCAATGAAGAATCTTATCACTGTTGCTATGGATGAGAATGCTTCCGTAACACATGATTTCATCGGTAAGTATGGTTCCGCTTCTGTACTTCTTAAGAAGGCTCCAGAAGGTACAGGTATCATCGCTGGTGGTCCTGCTCGTATCGTTTGTGAACTTGCAGGTATCAGAAATATTCGTACAAAGTCTTTAGGCTCCAATAATAAACAGAACGTTGTACTTTCCACAATTGCAGGTTTAGCTTCATTAAAGACTCCTGAAGAAGTAGCTGCAAAGCGTGGTAAATCTATCGACGAGATTATGGCTTAAGGAGGTAGATGAATATGGCAAAGACATTAAAAGTTACTTTAGTAAAATCAACAATTGGTGCTGTTCCAAAGAATAAGGCAACTGTAGAAGCTATGGGATTAACAAAGCTTAACAAGACAGTTGAACTTCCTGATAACGATGCAACAAGAGGTATGATTCGTAAAGTAAGTCATTTAGTAAAAGTTGAAGAAGCATAATAAGGAGGTGTCAGAATGGAATTATCTAATTTAAGACCTGCTGAGGGCTCTAAACATAGTGATAATTTTAGAAGAGGTCGTGGACATGGTTCAGGAAACGGCAAGACAGCTGGTAAGGGTCATAAGGGTCAGAAGGCTCGTTCAGGAGCTCCAAGACCAGGCTTTGAAGGTGGTCAGATGCCTTTATACAGACGTATTCCTAAGAGAGGTTTCACAAATAGAAACACAAAGGAAATCGTTGGAATTAATCTTGAGGCATTAGAGGTATTCGAAAACGGTGCTACTGTATCCGTAGAGACTTTAATTGAACAGGGAATCGTTAAGAACCCTAGAGATGGCGTAAAGATTCTTGGTAGAGGAGAATTAACAAAGAAGCTCAATGTTCAGGCAAATGCATTCAGTGCATCTGCAAAAGAAAAGATTGAGGCTCTTGGCGGAACAGCAGAGGTGATCTAATGTTTACTACACTAAAGAACGCGTTTAAGATTAAAGAAATCAGAATGAAGTTACTGTTTACATTCCTGATGCTGATCGTGATTCGATTCGGTTCTCAGCTCCCAGTACCGGGAGTGAGAACTGAAGAGTTTTCAGCTTGGTTTCAGGCTCGTACGGGTGGAGCGTTTAGCTTTTTTGATGCTTTTACAGGTGGTTCATTTGAAAGAATGTCCATTTTTGCATTAAATATTACACCATACATTACCTCATCCATTATCATGCAACTCTTAACAATTGCTATTCCTAAGTTGGAAGAGATGCAGAAGGAAGGTGAAGATGGTAGAAAGAAAATTGCGTCCATTACACGTTATGTAACAGTTGCGCTTGCTTTAATTGAAAGTACTGCAATGGCAATTGGATTTGGCAATCAGGGACTTTTAAGAGAATATAATGCTCTTAATGTTATAACAGTAGTTGCTGCATTAACAGCAGGTAGTGCGTTCCTTATGTGGATTGGTGAAAGAATTACGGATAAAGGTGTTGGAAACGGTATTTCAGTTGTACTTGTTATCAATATCATTTCCCGTATTCCAGATGATTTTAGCAGTTTGTATGAACAGTTTGTTGCTGGAAAGAGTATTCCATTAGCAGTTGTTTCTGCACTTGTTATTATTGCTATTATTCTGGCAATGATCATCATCGTTGTTGTTTTAAACGGCGGTGTGCGTAAGATTCCGGTTCAGTATGCCAAAAAGATCCAGGGGAACAAGATGGTAGGTGGTCAGTCAACATTCCTTCCATTAAAGGTTAATACAGCAGGTGTTATTCCAATCATCTTTGCATCATCATTGATGCAGTTCCCGATCGTTATTTCTACATTAGTAGGATATCAGGGTACTGGTGTTTGGAGACAGATTTTAAATGGATTAAATCAGGAAAACTGGTGCAAGCCTGAACAGTTAGTTTACTCAATTGGCTTGTTTGTATACATCGTATTAACCATATTCTTTGCATATTTCTATACATCATTGACATTCAATCCGTTAGAAATTGCAAATAATATGAAGAAGCAGGGTGGTTTTATTCCAGGTATTCGCCCAGGAAAGCCAACCAGCGATTATTTGGCAAAGGTATTGAATTCCATTATCTTTATCGGAGCAGTCGGATTAATCATAATTGCTGTTATACCATTTTTCTTTAATGGTGTATTTGGCGCTTCTGTTTCATTCGGCGGAACGAGTTTAATCATTATTGTCAGCGTAGTATTAGAGACAATGAAACAGATTGAATCTCAAATGTTAGTACGTAATTATAAAGGCTTTTTGAATGATTAATCATATGCATGGTATCAGAAGCAAAGCTTAGGCTTTGCTTCTGACCATGGATAGATTAACTTTTTTTTGTTTTAAAACAGATAAAATTATAGTATGATGATAATGGTATGTGTTTTGAAACAAAGATAATAGCAACCATAAGGTTAAAATATATAATGACATTTATTAGGAGGTAGACTATGAAAATAATTATGTTAGGTGCCCCAGGAGCTGGAAAAGGCACACAGGCAAAGATGATTGCAGAGAAATTTGAGATTCCTCATATTTCTACAGGAGATATTTTCCGTGCAAATATAAAAAATGGTACAGAACTCGGAATGGAAGCTAAGAAGTATATGGATCAGGGATTATTAGTTCCAGATGAGCTTACAGTAAAAATTTTACTTGACAGAGTAGCGCAGGATGATTGCGCGAATGGTTATGTACTTGATGGATTTCCAAGAACAATTCCACAGGCTGAAGTTCTTGACAAGGCATTAACAGAACTAGGCGATAAGATTGATTATGCAATTAATGTAGACGTTCCAGATGAGAATATTATTAATAGAATGTCAGGAAGGCGTGCATGTGTTACATGTGGTGCAACCTATCATTTAGTACATATTCCACCAAAGACAGAAGGATTGTGTGATACATGTAATTCAGAACTTATCTTAAGAGATGATGATAAGCCAGAAACAGTAAAGAATAGATTAGACATTTATCATAAGCAGACACAGCCTTTAATTGATTTCTATACAGAAAAAGGTGTTCTTGAATCTGTAGATGGTACTGTAGATATGAAGGATGTATTTGCAGCAATCGTTACTGTTTTAGAGAAATAGTTATAGTGCGGAGTTAGATTGAAAAATCCATAAACGGAAGATTCTTCAAACAATAAATTTGTGTTTTGCACAAATTTGCAGAGTTTTAGAAAGGCATAGGTATTAGAATGGCTGTTACGATTAAGTCAGAAAGAGAAATCGATTTGATGCGTAAGTCTTGTCAAATATTGGCAAAGGTTCATGATGAGCTTGGTAAGGCAATTGAACCAGGAATGTCTACTTTGGATATTGACAGATTGGGTGAGAAGCTCATACGCGGATATGGATGTATTCCGAATTTTCTCCATTATAATGGTTATCCGGCATCTGTTTGTGTTTCTGTAAATGATGAGGTTGTACATGGTATTCCAAGAGCTGATAGAATTCTTCAAGAAGGTGACATTGTAAGTCTTGATGCAGGATTGATTTATAAAGGATATCATTCGGATGCAGCAAGAACGTATGGTGTAGGTAAGATTAGTCATGAGGCGCAACAGCTAATTGATGAGACAAGAAATAGCTTTTTTGAAGGAATAAAAAAGGCAAAAGCTGGAAATCATTTACATGATATATCAAATACAATAGATGCTTATATTTCAAAATTTGGTTATGGTATTGTTCGTGACCTCGTAGGTCATGGAATCGGTACTTCTCTTCATGAAGATCCACAAATTCCAAATTTTGCTCAGCGCAGAAAAGGAGTAAAACTTCAGCCAGGAATGACATTGGCAATCGAGCCAATGATAAATATGGGTAGATGTGACGTGGAGTGGCTTGATGATGACTGGACGGTTGTAACAGAAGATGGTTCTTTATCAGCGCATTATGAGAATACCATCCTGATTACAGATGGTGAGCCGGAAATACTGACATTGTTATAGAGAGTGATGTGAAAGGACAGGTTTTATATATGACAGGTTTATTAGCATATTCTCTTGCAGGTCATGATAAAGGAAAGATTTACTTTATTGTAAAAGAAGAAAGAGATTACTTTTGGTTGGTTGATGGAAAAGTAAGACCGCTGGAGAATCCGAAGAAAAAAAATAAGAAGCATGTACAGATTATAAAAAGAAATATATCCGTTACGCTTAAAGAGGACACAGTAGAAAGTGATATAAGGCAGAAATCTGTAACGAATGAGAGCATTAAAAGAACTATAAAATTATATTCTAAAGACATTCAGGAGGTAAAATAATGTCAAAATCTGATGTAATTGAAATCGAAGGAACCGTTGTAGAAAAGCTTCCAAATACTATGTTTCAGGTAGAACTTGAAAATGGTCATAAGGTACTTGCCCATATTAGTGGAAAGTTAAGACAGAATTTTATTCGTATCTTACCGGGCGACAAAGTAACATTAGAATTATCCCCATATGATTTATCTAAGGGAAGAATCATTTGGAGAGATAAATAAAATATTTATGTTTAGGGCTTGCAATCGGTGTGGTTGCATGCTATAATGTAAAACGGTCTTTTTGAAAGGAGGGTTTAACATGAAAGTTAGATCATCAGTAAAACCTATTTGCGAAAAATGCAAGATTATCAAGAGAAAAGGAAAAATCAGAGTAATCTGTGAAAATCCAAAACACAAACAGGTACAGGGTTAATTTGATTAATTTATGTGCTATTAAGATGTGCGGCTGAAGCAAGTATTCTTAATGTATCGACAGATATCCGTCAAGGAATACTTACTATGAAATATATGACAAGGTAAGATTTTTAGCATGCCACATATTGTGACATGAGAAGAATAATTACATTTGTCGTGTGTTTACTTCTTGATACCGAGAAAAGTTTCGCAGGAAACAGGCAGGAAAAACAAGACTACCCTGCCAACATCTGGTAAACCAGATGCCGATGTAGTATCGGACAAATCGGATTGATATCCGATTGGGTATGTAATATACCCCAATCAATTAGTTTACTATTAATAATGTAATAAGAGATAATCTTGTTACAAAGCAAAATGGAGGAATTTTAACATGGCTCGTATTGCTGGTGTTGACTTACCAAGAGAAAAACGTGTAGAAATCGGTTTGACTTATATCTACGGAATCGGTAGAGTAAGCTCCGAGAAGATTTTAGCACAGGCAGGAGTTAATCCTGATACTCGTGTTAGAGACTTAACAGATGATGATGTTAAGGCAATTAGTGCTGTAATTGATGAGAGCTACCTTGTAGAAGGTGATCTTAGAAGAGAAATCGCTCTTAATATTAAGAGATTACAGGAAATTGGATGCTATCGTGGTATCCGTCATAGAAAGGGACTTCCTGTTCGTGGTCAGAAGACAAAGACAAACGCAAGAACAAGAAAAGGTCCTAAGAGAACAGTAGCAAACAAGAAGAAATAAGCTCGGCTTGTAGCTGAGTTGTTCCGAATGTAAAGAATATTCTTTACATGTTGCAGGTAACACAAAGTTTAATTGAGAAAGTAGGTTAGTTTAGAAA
>JAXJRB010000212.1:0-2570 GCA_036310845.1 Lachnospiraceae bacterium
GTACGGTCATACTCCGTCGGGCGCCACAAGGCTTGAAATTTCTCTTCTGCAATTCCTGCATCTGCTGCCATCTGCGCGCCGAAATATAATGGACTATGATAGTGTGTAATTAACGTTTCAAACATATCAAAGATTACTGCTCGTATCATTTTGCTCCTTCTTTCTTTTGCTCAATTCTTTCTTAGAAAAAGTTACTTCTTAGGATAACTGATTTCATCTCCCCAACTCAAAACCTCATCCCAGAACTCTTCTACTTCCATTAATCCATACTCCCACAAAAAAGCCCTGTCTTTTTCACTTATCTCATGAAGCTGCAACCAACAGACATCTTTAATCATCTGTTCCTCCTCTGAGAACTCCGGATCTTTCCCTACTATGACTATTTGTTCTTGACTCACTGCAATCTCAAATGCATACTCGATACTTCCGTCCCTTTTATATACTACATTTAATGGTTTAACAATCTTTCCATCCAGCCCACATTCTTCTTTTAATTCTCGAAGTGCTGTTTCTTGTGGTGTTTCACCTTCTTCTATTCCCCCACCCGGAAGCGCATAGAAATACCGTCCCTCATAATATGTCTTCTCTAGCAAAATAGCACCATTTCTCGTTACAACTGCTACGCCTCTGTTTCGCATTGAAAATACTCCTCCCTTTTATATCCTATTTTCATAATAAAATCCTAACTTATTACCTTTCTTGCATTATACCACGCCAAAAATCCACACTCAAATCATATACAAATTAGTTTTATACAAAATAGCGCCAAGTATAGATGCTACTTTTTCGTAACTCCAATAGATTAATGAGTCCTCTTCATTATTCCCTCTCACAAAACAACTCTTTTAACATGCCATCCAACACCCTAGTATTCAAAGGCATTTTACTCGTTTCATGTGTGAAGAATAGATTTATTCCTGGATAAATGCCATTTCTTTCATAAGTGGTGAGCTTATAGAGCACACTCTCCACATACTCACTATTATCCATTAATCCAAAGTGTTCCAAATACACTTCTTCTCTTTGTGGCATTTTAAGAATTGTGAAGTCAGGATAGATTTTGACCTTACTATTTCTCCTCTTTCTGTGATTATTTCTTGCATATCATTGGTAAAATCTTTTCCATTGTATACTACCGCTTGCCACTGTCTGATATACTCTTCATCCGATATGATATTCGTTGTAATCAATTCTCTACGATACGGATTCATCTTTTCATAAATGTCTTTTATATCTGTCTCTTCATACTCCTTCAGAAAGGAATCGATTGCTTTGATTCTTCTTTCTGCATTCTTTGCTATTTTCACATCATAGTCTCTTTGAGCAATTCTTCTGGCTAGGTCTATTTCATTCTTTTTTATGTATTTGCCGTTAGCGCTTCCTCTCCTATTGCAATCTGCTTCTTTATAATAATACTCTATATCCTTTTCCTTTTTAGCTATGCGCAAAAAACCTTCTGGGGCTGTTGCCATTCTCTCTTTTGCTCTAGCAATTACTTGTTCAAGTTGTTCTCTTTCTTCTAATATAATTTTTGTCATTCTCATAATGTTTTTCCTCTCATCTATCCTTTTTTCTTTCATATAAAAGTTCATTTCCAACCATTATTGTATTTCTAGTCATAAGCTTATTCTTATCCATCCCCACTTACATTGCGTTTTTCTGCTTCCAGTCGGGAACTTTCTTCTTTTGTCCCCCACCTTCGTTGACTTTTTACGCTTCCAACCGAAAACTATTACATTTCTCCTCTTCCCCCTTCATCACTCCCCTTCTATCCACCTCTTTACCTTAATCCTCTCGTCTACTTCCACAATAATCGCTCCACAATCCTTCGTCACCATCACTTTACTTCCTACCTCTGACAACCTTTCAAGCGTTTCTTCATGCGGATGCCCATAGCTGTTATCTTCCTCACAGGAGATAATCGCGAGCTTTGGCTGTATCTGTTCTAATAGCGCTAGCGTATTTGAATTCCTTGAACCGTGATGCGCCACCTTATATAAATGACACTCCCAGTTCTCAGGCAATGAATCCGCAACCAGCTTCTCACCATCTTCTTCTACGTCACCAGTAAAAAGCGCATGGAATCCACCATATTCTAACTTCATCACTAACGAATAAGCATTCTTAGAATCCGTAACATAATCCGCTGATGGATGAAGTACTTCTAACCGCAGCTTACCATCTGTCAAAACATCTCCTGCTTCAGCATACATAACGGCAACATGCTTAGACCTGCACAAAGTCACCAACTCCTCATAGGCCTCATCTCGAATCACCGCTTTTGCAATCACAATCTTATGAACCTTAATTCCACTATCACCCTCTAACAATTCCAACACTCCTGATGTATGATCTTTATCCAAATGCGTCAGAAAAACAGCATCTAACTCAGCTGTTCCTGTCTGCTTCAAAAATGGAACAAGGGTATATTCTGCTAACTTCTTCTCCGATGTACTACCGCCATCAATTAGATAATGATGTCCTGTATCCGTTTCTAGCCAGATGCCGTCACCTTGTCCCACATCCAACATCGTAATCGTTAATCCATCATAAGTCTTCTGCGTAAGCAA
>JAXJRB010000213.1:0-4254 GCA_036310845.1 Lachnospiraceae bacterium
AGGCTTACTTGGCGAATGCCACGATAGTGCGCTTGCGCAACTATGCGGAAAGCAGAATAAATCAAACATGCCGAACGCACCATTTAGGAAATACCAAACAAGCGGGTTTGCATTTGAGGCATATTCATTTGCTATACACAATGCCGAAAAAGGAGTGCTCACAACCTTGAATAATACTCAGCTAAACTTGAATTTAATTAAGGATGCATATAAGCTACCAGAAAGGAGAAACAACGTGACCAAGGAAACATATCTAATTAATGAAGTTGCAAAGGAAGTACATGTCGAATCGCATGTATTAAGATACTGGGAGGAGGAATTGGATATTCCAATTACACGCAATCAACAAGGGCATAGAGTATATACTCAAGAAGATATTGAAAGGTTCGTTCAAATTAAAAATCTAAAGGATCAAGGGCTACAATTAAAAGCGGTTAAGTTAGTATTGAATCAGCTTCAGGAAAGTAAGGATAATGAGGACAGTGAGGAGAATATGAAACGGGACAACCCTTTTTTACAAAAGCATGAAACAAAAATTAGTAAAGGTGGAGAGATGAACGTGATTCAGATTAAAGAAATGAAAAGTTTAGATAAACGTGAAAGTGTGTCTCATAATCGAAAAAGTGATTACCGAAATGAACTGACAGTTAGAAAAAAAGAAGACATGGCAAGAAATGAACAGGAACAACAGGAAAAGCTTGCTAGAATGCAGTATTTGATTCAAAAGATGATAGCGGATGCTGTAAGAAGTAATAATCAAATATTGATAAATGAACTTTCGGAACAAATGAAGGAAAATATTTGTAAAGAGATGGATTATCAATTCCGTTTATTGGAGGAGCATGAGGAGGAAAGAGAAGCTGCCAGAGAAGCAAGGGAGGAAGAGCGCGATAGAGCGCGTAGAGTGGCAGAGGAGGAACATTATAAAAGAATTGATAATATGTTACGAGAACGCCGCTTAAAGATAGATAAAAATAAGAATAAAGAAAAGAGTAAAGAACCAATTTTGTTTCGTGCATTATCAAAATCAAAGATATAAAAAAACCCCTTCAGAAATCTGAAGGGGTTTATGTTCGTGAAAATTAAGCCTGTTCAATAGAACCTGTTGGGCAAGCGCCTGCACAAGAACCACAATCGATACACTTGTCAGCGTCGATTTCAAACTTTCCATCACCCATGCTGATAGCGCCAACTGGACACTGAGCTTCACAAGCTCCACAGCAAACACATGCATCAGAAATCTGGTATGCCATAGTTATTCTCCTCCTTATATCAAATAAAACTTAGCCATTTAAGGCTATATACACAGCCAATGAAACAATCTGTCAATTGACAAATCATTCTCATGATATAAATATTTTAATATAAAAATAATGGAATTACAAGCATGAAAGCCAATAATTTATAAAGTACTCGATATTATACAAAGTAGTTAGAACTAACTACTTATCCATAGCACGACGTTCTTTAATACCATCTAAAATGAGTTGTTTTAATGCCGGGATATTGGCCTTGTCCATATTTGGAACGTCTTTAAGAGGATATTCCATGCCTAGCTTTTCATATTTGCTCTTACCCATTGTATGGTAAGGAAGTACGTCTAGAGCCTTCAAATTGTTTAATCCACCAATAAATAGACCGAGTTTGTGAAGGTATATTGGATCATCAGTAATACCAGGAACGACAACGTGACGTATCCATAAATCAGCATTCATTTTATCAAGATATTCTGCAAAGGCAAGAATATTTTCGTTTGGTTGTTTTACAAGTTCTAGGTGTTTTTCAGGGTCGATGTGCTTGATATCGAGCATGAAAAGGTCTGTAACTTGGCATAATGCATCCATTTTTTCGAGCCAATCCGGATTTCCATTAGGATTATAAGCAATACCAGAGGTATCAATGCAAGTGTGGATGCCTTTTTTCTTGGCAAGAGTGAATAGTTCCAAGAGAAAATCTATCTGCATAAGCGGTTCGCCGCCGGTTACAGTAATGCCACCTTCGCGGTAAAACGGCTTGTTTCTTTCGTAATTTGTAATAATTTCAGAAGGTTCCATTTCGGTTCCTCCATTCATATCCCATGTATCAGGATTGTGGCAGTAAGCACATCTCATTGGACAGCCCTGAACAAAAACGACGTAACGAACACCAGGTCCATCAACAGTACCGAAGGATTCAAGGGAGTGTATTCTTCCTTTCATATTAATTACTCCTTTAATATAATAATAATTCGAGTTTATATAAATAATAAAGCATAACTTATGATTTTAAAGCGGTATTTAAAATATTATATTAGCTAATTATTAGTGGCCTTCATAGTTACCGCATTAATAACAGTAAAGGCTTGTATTTAGTATATCATATAATGATATGTATTATGTTAAAAAACCCCCGGAATAAGATTCCGGGGGAAAATGTACAGATTTCAGAATCTTCTAATTAGATGGATTCATGGAATGTACGAGAGATAACATCTGCCTGCTGTTCAGCTGTTAACTTGATGAAGTTTACAGCGTAACCAGATACACGGATTGTTAACTGAGGATAGTTTTCTGGATGCTGCTGAGCATCTAAAAGCATATCTCTATTTAAAACGTTAACGTTAAGATGATGACCACCCTTTACAGCATAACCATCTAATAATGCTACTAAATTGTTTACCTGAGTTGTATCAGTCATTTTTTCTTCCTCCTATATAATATAAAACATATAAAGAATAATGCTTGTAATCATTCTTTTACATGAAACGATAGTTATTCCTAGTGTCTGAAAGACACCTTAGAATTATTTTCATGCGCTATTCATAATCTTCTAACCCTTGATGCAGTGTCGGAACACTGCATGCAAGAGGAGTTCTGGAACAGTCAGTGCAACCAAGGGTTTGCACTTCTTTTGTAGAAACGTCGTCCTTAACCTCTACATTCATATGCCCTATGGCATTTTGCTTGGAAAAGCCGGCGTCAAGCTGTGCAACAAGATCATCAATCATTGATTTCTTATCCATAAGTAACACCTTTCCTTCCAAAATGATTATTTATTTAAATCTACTTCGATATCACCAGAGAATACCTGAGCTTCTTTACCAAGAGCACCTGGGATGATAGTAAATGTGTTAGAGATACCATCCTGAGCATCCTTGAATGGAAGCTTAGATACAGAAGCTAAGGAAGCTACTGCACCATGAGTATCACGTCCGTGCATTGGGTTAGCACCTGGAGCGAATGGCTGTCCCTTCTTACGTCCATCAGGTGTGTTACCTGTTGCCTTACCATATGTTACGTTAGATGTAATAGTAAGGATAGATGTTGTAGGGATACCATTTCTGTAAGTATGATGTCTTCTTACAGCTGTCATAAACTTGTGAACGATATCCTGAGCGATTAAGTCTACACGGTCATCGTCGTTACCATACTTAGGGAAGTCGCCTGTTGTCTTGAAGTCAACGATGATACCATCTTCGTCACGAACAACTTCAACCTTAGCATACTTAATTGCTGATAAAGAGTCAGCAACGATAGAAAGACCAGCAACACCTGTAGCGAAGTAACGCTTAACATCTCTGTCATGAAGTGCCATCTCAGCTCTTTCATAGCAGTACTTGTCATGCATATAGTGGATGATGTTAAGAGTGTTAACATATACATCTGCCTGCCACTCAACCATATCAATAAACTTAGAATATACGTCATCGTAATCAAGTACATCGCCTTCAACTGCACGGTACTTAGGACCAACCTGCTTCTTAGTAACTTCGTCAACACCACCGTTTAAAGCGTAAAGTAAACACTTAGCTAAGTTAGCACGTGCTCCGAAGAACTGCATTTCCTTACCAATAACCATAGAAGATACACAACAAGCGATACCGTAGTCATCACCATGTGTTACTCTCATAAGGTCATCGTTTTCGTACTGGATAGAAGATGTTTCGATAGACATCTTAGCACAGTATTTCTTCCAAGCTTCTGGAAGTCTTGTTGACCAAAGAACTGTTAAGTTTGGTTCTGGAGATGCACCAAGGTTAGTTAATGTGTTTAAGTAACGGAAAGACATCTTTGTTACTAATGGACGTCCGTCAACACCAACACCAGCTAATGATTCTGTTACCCATACTGGGTCACCAGCGAAAATCTGGTTGTATTCTGGTGTACGAGCAAACTTGATAAGACGTAACTTCATGATGAAGTGGTCTACGAATTCCTGAATCTGCTCTTCTGTAAATGTTCCGTTAGCTAAGTCTCTCTGTGCATAACAATCAAG
>JAXJRB010000214.1:0-28425 GCA_036310845.1 Lachnospiraceae bacterium
ATAGTGACTCCAACGGGAATCGAACCCGTGTTACCGCCGTGAAAGGGCGATGTCTTAACCGCTTGACCATGGAGCCTTATTAAGAGCGGGTGATGGGAATCGAACCCACGTATCTAGCTTGGAAGGCTAGTGTTCTACCATTGAACTACACCCGCGTATTACAATATACTTTTTTTCTTTTCTTCTCTTAGAAGAATCGGGGTGACAGGATTCGAACCTGCGACCCCCTGCTCCCAAAGCAGGTGCTCTAGCCAAACTGAGCCACACCCCGTTGTTAGTGTTTGTCTTTTTTTGACAGTGACAAGTTTTATTATACATCATTTGTTTTCACTTGTCAACACTTTTTTTATTTTTTATTTTGTCACATCTCTCAGCGACAAGTGTTATTATATCTTATCTCGTTTCATTTGTCAACATCTTTTTTCTTTTTTTTGTTTTTTCTTTTTTCACTTACTCTTAAGTGTTTTCTCAAACAAAATGTAACGAAAAATGCGCTTCTCCTTCTTCATCAATTTCCATAATTATGTATGATGGTCTTCTATTCTCCTGCCTAGGATAAGAAAGACTTCCAGGATTAATCGCAATGATGTTATCCGAGATATCGATCACTGGTTTATGAGTATGTCCATACATCACAATATCCATCTCTTGAGCAATCGCTTCTTTCTTAAGCATTTCATTGCCAACTCCGATGTTGTACCGATGACCGTGTGTTAGCATAACACGATACTTACCTATTTGTAAAGTCTTTTCTGAAAAAAAATTGGAAAAAAAATCATTATTTCCTGCGACAAACTCTACTGGGCATCCTGCGGCTTGTTCTATTGTGTACTCACTTCCCTCTACATCCCCAAGATGTATAACCATATCTATTTTCCCAAGCTTTTGTACGACATTTAAGTAATTGTCATTTTTCCGATGTGTATCGCTTATTATCAAAATTTTCATTTTTTGTCCCTATCCTGTTTGTTACTTTTCTTTATAAAGGTCTCCACGAATCTCGCGAAGACCTTTATAGGTTAATTTATTTCTCAATCATATTTCTTAGCTGCTCTTTCATTAACTCAAGCGCTTTTCCTCTGTGACTAATTTTATTTTTTTCTTCTGGTGCAAGTTCTGCAGAATAACATTGATATTCCGGCAAATAGAAAATAGGATCATATCCAAATCCATTTTCCCCTCTTTCCTCATATCCTATAATTCCTTCTATCGTTCCTCTCGTAATCATACTATTACCATCCGGCAAAGCTGCCGCAATCACACATACAAAGCGCGCCGTTCGTTTTTCATCCGGAACTCCATCTAATCTTTCAATTAAGTTTGCATTCTTAATCGTATAGGAAGTATCTTCTCCCATATATCTTGCCGAATAGATTCCAGGCTCTTTATTCAGGTAATCTATTTCCAGTCCCGAATCATCTGCAAGCACTACTACGTTTTCTTCCTTTTTTACATATTTGGCAATTTCTTGAGCTTTAATAACCGCATTTTCCTCAAAGGTTGTTCCATCTTCAACAATATCAACAACAATCCCTGCTTCTTTCATGGATAAAACCGGAATCTGAAGATCAGATAGAATCATTCTAATTTCTTTCATTTTACCTTCATTTCCAGTTGCAAAAATAATCTTATCTAATTTCATCTTCCTTTTGCCTTTCTGTTACTTGTCCGATGATGCTTTCAAGCGCTTTCAACATTTTTTGATTCAAGCTATAGTTTTGTTCTACATTTTGGGGCCCATGCGAAACATAGAACTGTGTTAATGCAGCTGGTACTCTCGAAAACAATAACCACTCCTGCTCTTCTCCTAAAGTTTTTACACCTATTTCCGGCAATCCTGTTACTTTAGTAAATTCCTTTTCCAAAAGCGTCGCAAGTTCCACATTTCCAAAAACAGGAATAAAATACTCGGGATTGCACACTGTTATCACGCCCGATTCATTAGAATTAACAAGTTCCATTCCAATCACCATATCTGCATGAATGCGATTAGCAAATTCTATAACGTCCTGTGCTTCATATTTCTCCTGCATAGCAACAGAAGAGAATATTTTCACCGAATATTCTTCTTGTAGCTTTTGTATTGCCTGATTCCATTCATTTCTATGTATAATATTGCGATTACTCCATGGAGTATATGCCACAACAAACTTATCATACTGCTCTGTTAAAGGTAAAAATGATATTGTTAACCTATCATTTTCATATACCACCTGATACCCGCAAATATCGTGACAATATACTTCAATAACAACATCTTCATCTGTACGATATACACCAACTGCTTCCATCCATATCGAATCGCTAGTAAGAACCGTTCCTTCTTCTATATAAGTAACGCCTTTTTTCAATGTCACAATTAACTTATTTTGTGTGAATTCTTCACAAATCGATATATTACTTGCTTGTGCCTGCGCTTGAAAAGGGACAACAAGCTTCGCTGTCGGTTCATCCGCAATGGTAACCTTGAAGTTTCTTTTTCGAATCGTACTTAATGATGCATTATTCTGCTCTATCAAAGCCGCTTCCGCAAATAATGCAATCCTTCCATGGGAATCAAAATAATCTTCGAAATATTTAAAACAACCTATCATCCCAAATGCCACTAATGCAAATATGGAAACTGCTATCAAAGCCCCACGATAAAGTCCTTTTCTTTTTTGCGCTAAATCCATGACTCTTTATGCCTCTTCCCTATTTTTCTTAGGTGGTCTTGGTCCTAAAAACTGATAATAGTAAGTCTTCATCATTCCATTATAAATCTTTCGATTACGATCTGCTTTTCTTCCTATGTCTTTTTCTGCATTTTCATAAGAAGTAATAAGGTACATTGACCAGGTATCCAGCTTCTTATATTGCTGTCCTATCTTCTTATATAATGGCGGAATATTCACCTTTTCTTCTAAACGTTCTCCATACGGTGGATTCGTTATAATAAAGCCATACTTATCCTTATGTTCTAACCGTTCTACTCCTCTAGTTTCAAAATGTATCATATGCTCCACGCCTGCAAGTCTTGCATTCTGTTTTGCAATTTTTGTCATTTCCGGATCAATATCATATCCTTCCAATTGAACCTTCACCGAAGTATCAACCATAGAACGAGCCTCTTCATAGCAATCATCCCACACATCTTTACCAATAATATGCTCCCATTTCAAAGCTGTAAAACCGCGTTTCATTCCAGGCGCAATATTAGCCGCCATCAAAGCTGCCTCAATCGGAATTGTCCCACTACCACAAAATGGATCTACTAATATTCTATTTTCATTCCATGGTGTAAGCATAATCATTGATGCTGCTAAATTCTCGGCAATCGGAGCCTTTGCCGTAAATTTTCTGTATCCTCGCTTATGCAAGGACTCTCCTGTAGTATCAAGCCCAATCGTTACTTCATCCTTCATTAGGAACACTCTAAGAGGAAAGCTCTGCCCTTCCTCTGAAAACCAGTTTACATGATAAACCTGCTTCAACCGTTCTACCATGGCTTTTTTCATAATGGACTGGATGTCAGATGGCGAAAAGAGCTTACTCTTAACACTAGCTGCTTTAGCAACCCAAAACTTACCATCTGCCGGAATGTAATCCTCCCACGGAAGTGCCTTTGTATTTTCAAATAATTCATCAAACGTTTCTGCATGAAAGCTTCCTACTTTAATAAGAATTCTCTCCGCTGTTCTCAGACCAATATTTGCACGGCACACTGCCTCTTCATCGCCGAAGAAAGTTACACGCCCATCCTCCACCTGAAGCACATCATAGCCCAGGTCAATAATTTCTTTTTTTAATACTGCTTCCAACCCAAAATGGCATGGAGCTATCAATTCAAATTTTCTCATAGTTATATATTACATTCATACATATTCTAAAGTCAATCGTATTTTAAAAGGGCAGCGATTATTCACTGCCCTATCGTTACTGTTCACTCCGTTCCAGTAACATGCAAAAATCCATCTTAAATTTGCTTCGCAAATAGATTTTTGCTTAACTAAACTACACTTTCTTACGCACTTAGCAGTAAATGCTAAGTGCTGTGTGAACAGTAACGCCCTATCCGTGTTATCTGCCACTTAGCAGAATACACATCCTATCTGTTATTGTTGTTTGATCCAGAATTTTTTGTACTGTCTTTGCAGTTGTTTTTCTGGTTGTTAGAACCATTTGTATTCTGAGCATCCTGATAGTTGTTAGAACCTGATGCATTCTGGGAATTCTGAGAATAGTTCTTTGTACTATTGTTTAATTTGTTGTTCTGCTTATCTTCGTAATTGTTGTTTGTTCCTGACATGTTACATACCTCCAAATTTATATGGGTTATACCCTTCTTTTCAACATACATTCCGTGCTTTCAAATGTTTTTAACACTTTGTATGTTACGTGATTATCATTTGCACATTTACTTCAAATTATACCGTGCAATTTATTTACATTTTTGTTTTTTCTTGGAAAGGTTTAACAAAACTGTCTATTTCCTTTTGTTTAGTTTTATTTTTTGAAAATTATTGACCTTTAAGGTCAGAATTGATATACTTATATCAGTAAAGAGATACTCCTTCAATCCTCTTTACAACCCTTATATATTAATTATTTATACTCCCCTTAACGAAAAACGGTCACATTTGTGGCCGTTTTTCATTTTCTTTATCTTTCCTTTTTATTGACCATTTCAGTCTATTATTTTAACCCATTTCCTCTTATGCAACAAAAAAAGAGCTGTATTTTGAAGCTTTTCACGAAACACAACTCTTTTTTTGTTTACATATTATTAACTTTGACCACTATCTCCCGTAATCACACGATATACAAAAAGTCCTACCAATGCCACTAAAATAACTGGTGCAAAAAAAGATATTACAGAAAAAATAAGACTTACAAGCGCAATCAAAACGACAGCTGTAATAGCTAAAGAAAGCCAACCACGCATTTTAAAAACCTTTCGGATATCTGTACTATGTGTCTGTGAATCATGCCTTTCCTTATTTCCCTGAAAATTTCCCTGAAAACTCCATCCATTATTATCTGACGCATAGCTTTCATCGTTATTTGCAAACTTATTACTTTCTTCTATCGTCTTTGCTAAGAGTCTTGGATCTCCTAATAATTGTAACACTTCTTCTTCTGTTTTTCCGCTTGCTATTTCATTCTTTATATAAACCCTATAATAATTAGCATTTTCCTGAATAATTCTGTCTGATATCTTGCCAGCAAGTGCTTCCTGAAAAATCTTTAAGAATTCTTCCTGTCTCATATCGTTACTCTCTCCATTCTTTTTATTTGTCCATCCCACGCCCTTCTGTAAGCTTCTTTATAAAGCCTTCTGGGTCTTTCTGCATAAGTGCCATATCATAAAATGCCTTTAGCACCATTCGGTCTTTATTGCAAGTTGCTGTATTCTTGCCACAATCTCCAATCACATTATATCTGTTCATCTGCCATACATATAAATCAATCAGACTATATCCATAGCATTTCATTTTCTCTGCAAGACTGTGATTTTCCAAATAATAAACAAGCTCCTCATATAGTTCTTCTGATAAAATAATCTCCGCCCAAAGCCTGTCACACCATTCTTCCTCAAAACCTACCGCTTTTCCAACCATAAGTAAGCTTTCATATGCTTTCACTTTTCTGGCATCATACAAAATCCCCATCTCGTAAGCACCTCCATCGTATCTATTACGATATCACACAGAACACATATCGTAAATTCTTAGACTGCTTTTTTTATAAAAAAATAATAACTAAACGCTTTTGCGACATACTTCCATACTTTTTTTGTAACAAAGGCTTTCCTAGAAAGAAAAACACAAGGCTGTCATTTTCACAGCCTTGCTTATATTTTTCTACCACTATCTTTCACATTTCCAAAAGTAAGCCGAATACGGTGGTAATTCACTTCCCCCTCCAAAGTCATGTTCTTTTCCTGTAATCAAATCTATCGCCCTGCCACATCCTGCGTCAAAATGCGCGACAAACTCCGTATTGTCTGCATTAATGGCAACAAGAACACGTTCCGTATCCGTTTTCCGTTCAAAGATACAATTTTTATTATTTAATACAATCGAACGAAATGAACCATACTGTAGTGCATTGCTATTCTTCTTTGCCTCAGAAAGCTTAGCAATCCATTCCGCTAATGCATTCCACATAGGCTGTTCGAAACATGCACGCAATGCAGGATCCCCCTCCGACTTTTGCGCTTTTGCTCCCCATTCACTTCCATAATATACACAAGGAATTCCAGGCATTCCAAATGCCATGGCGTAAATCAATGGAAGATGTTTTTCATCATGCAAAATACTTGCCACACGTGTTACATCATGATTGTCTACAAAGGACAACAAATGCTTATTCTGATAAAGTGTCCAATGCTCCGACCCGAACTGGCGAAGCAGAGAATGTATAATTTCAAACATATTTAGGGAATTAAAGCTACTATGAAGCCCTTTATAGCATTCATAATTGGTAGCAGAATGCAACATATCATCTGCCATTAATCTGTTATAATCACCATGTAACATCTCTCCCACCAAGAAAAAGTCTTGCTTCTTACTTTCGCAAAAGCTACGCAATCTTTTTGCAAACTCTGGAGACAGACAGTATGCCACATCCAACCGAAGTCCATCAATATCAAATTCCTTAATCCAATACTCCACACTTTCCAAAATATGAACAACGACTTCTTCATTTCCAAGATTTAGCTTTACTAAATCATAATTCCCTTCCCAGCCTTCATACCAAAGTCCATCATTGTATGTAGAATTCCCTTGAAAATCTAACACAAACCAATTCTTATATGATGAGTTTTCACGATTCTGTAACACATCTTGAAATGCCCAAAAACCACGCCCTACATGATTGAAAACTCCATCCAAAATTACCCTTATACCATTTTCATGCAATGTCTGTACTACTTCTTTTAAATCATCATTGGTTCCAAGTCTCTTGTCTACCATACGGTAATCTCTTGTATTATAACCGTGAGTATCTGACTCAAACAAAGGTGAAAAATATATCGCATTTATCCCCAGTTTCTTCATATGTGGAATCCAATCATTTATCTTTTGCAAACGATGTTCTAATATCCCATCATTTTCAAATGGTGCACCACAAAATCCCAATGGATAAATTTGATAAAATATACTTTCATACGCCCACATAAATATATCCTCCTTTACACGTTTTGTTCCTCACAATAGTTATAGTAACCATTTTCCCAAGAACAGTATACTATATTTTCTGTCATTTTTCATCATTAATATTGCTGTTATTTTCAGACTATTCAATGCAATTTACAGTTTTCTCGTTTTCATAAAGATATGAACTTTTTTATATTTTTCATAACAAAAACTTTCTCGGAAATGAGTATTTTTCTTTATTTCTAATTCTATCCACACCTCATTCTGATTGTTTTCAGAGAATAAACCACCATTTCCACATAGTTATCCACATTTTTCTTTTTTTGTCGTTTTTGCACATTTTTAGTCACAAAAGCATTGTAACGTACGTTTTTTTACTGTTTTTCTCTATTTTTGCGTTTTAAATAGTCAGTTTATACCCTCTTATAACCAATCATTCCAAAATTTTTCCACTCTTTTTGCGACTTCATCCACATCCACCACTTCATATTGGTTCCATTCGCGCGGAAACATTCTTTTATACTGATATTCTAGAAAACGTTCGTCTAATAATGCGATAACACCTATATCATCTGCCGTTCTAATCACGCGACCTGCTGACTGCAATACCTTATTCATCCCTGGAATACGATATGCATAGTCAAAACCATTTTCTCCTTGTTCGTCAAAATACTTTTTTAGCAACTCTCTTTCACAGCATACCTGCGGAATCCCTGTTCCCACTATTAATGCACCTATTAGGCTATCTTTTTTGAGATCAATTCCTTCCGAAAATATTCCTCCCATGACACAAAAACCGATTAATATAGTCTCTTCTTCCACCTCAATTTCAAACGCAATCTGTCCTGACAGATCGCAATTTGCATTTCCTTCAAATTTTTTCAAGAATTCTTCTCTTTTGGCTTCGCTCATGTAATCTTCTTGAACAACACACTCCATAATCGTTTCATCGAAGTATTCTTCCATAAAAATCTCATAAACCTCTTCCAAAAAAGCATGGGAAGGAAAAAACACCATGTAATTACCATATCTTTGATGTACAATTTCGTATAAATATCTTGCTATCTTACGGAATTCTTCTGTGCTCCTTCTTGTGTACTTGCTAGTCACATCACTTGCAAAAAGAAGCGCCCGCTTCTCTTCCGCAAAAGTCGATTTCGCATACACCTCATAATCTTCTGCATCCCCTCCTAGCAGCTTTTTATAATACTGAATCGGTAAAAAAGTCGCCGAAAAAAGAATACTGCTACGCCCTTTCTTCATACACTGTTTTAGATTTGTCGCAGGATTTACACAAAAAAGCTTCAGCATGAAATCTCCATCTGACAGTAATTGAGTATAAGAGATATAATTCTCATCCATAATCTCATACATATTTAGAAAATGTGCTATCTGAAAATACAGTTCCAGCACTTCTTCCCTGCCTTCAAAGCTTTCATGCTCTTCTAAAAATTCGTCCATGGTGCCATATACTCTAGTCAACGCCATCACAAATGATGCTATCAACTCTTCTTCCCGATAATTTTCACAAAGACGTTTCATAGTAAGTAACTCTTTATTACATTTTTCAAGTTGCTTTGCAAGTTTCTGAGATTTTTCACTCACCAACTTCTTAATCTTTAGAAAATCCTCTTTCACCAAAGCAGCACTATACATCTCTCTTCCACGTTCTAGTAAATTGTGCGCCTCATCTATTAAAAAAATATAGTCCTTTTTCCCATTTCCATCTGCAAAGAAGCGTTTCAGATATACCTTAGAATCAAATACATAATTGTAATCACATATAATTGCATCCGAAAACAAACTCATATCAAGTGCCATTTCAAAAGGACATACCATATATTTCTGAGCATACATAATTACTGTCTCTCTTGTGAAATGATCTTCCGTAGTAAGTAGCTCATACATAGCCTGATTAATCCTATCAAAATGTCCCTTTGCATATGGACACGCATCCGGATTGCATTCTGCCTTTTCTAATGGACATATTTTATCCCTTGCTGTAAGAATAACTATTTTCATTCTAAGTCCATTATCCGCAAGAAGCGAAAAGCACTGTTGCGCTACGGTTCTAGTAATTGTTTTCGCTGTCAAATAAAATATTTTCTCAACCTTTCCTTCTCCAAAAGCCTTTACTGTTGGAAATACGGTAGAAATCGTCTTCCCCACCCCTGTTGGTGCTTCTAAGAATAGCTTTCGCTTGTGGTATATTGTCTGATAAACATAAGTAACCAGTTCCTTTTGCCCTTCTCTATATGGGAACGGAAAAGAAAGAGCCTTTATAGAATCCGTTCTTACCTTTGCCCATTCAAACTGAAAATCAGACCATTTCTTATATTCAAGCATCAAGTCTTCAAACCAGCCTCGTAACTCAATAAAGGTGTAATCCTCATGAAAATATTTCGTTTCCTCCGTCTCCAGATTACAATAAGTCATTCTGACCCCTATCTCTTTTAAGTTGCATTGCTCTGCATAAATATAGGCATAACATTTTGCCTGTGCCAAATGTACTGAAATTGGCTTTTGTATTCTTTTTAACTCTTTATAAGTCCCTTTAATCTCATCTATAACTACTTTTTCTTCTTCAATAACTAGAAGTGTTTCTTTATCTTCTTTCGCTATCACAGATTTCGCAGTAATATGCTTTTCCCAGTTAAAGTCAATGATTCCATCCGCTCTTCCTTCAACTAAAATATCGTAATCTCCCGCATTCCAGCTACATTTTAAAGATACCTCTGCATGATAATCAGAACCCATTCTTCGTTGAATCAGTCGATGAATCCTGCTCCCTTCCTGCATTGCTGTATCAGAGCCACCTGTTCTTCTATTGTCAATATCACCTTCTCGCAGAATAAATTCCACAAGTTGTCTTACTGATACACGTATCTCCACGCTCTTTCCTCCAATATAAAAACTCCCTATGTACGATAGTTTACTCTATCCTACATGGGGAGTCAATTACTGCGCTTAACAGAACTCTTCAAACAATTACTGACTTTATTTCAGAAACTAACAAGCAATTGCTAATCTATTTACACAATTTTCAAAGTCATGATTATAACCAGCATATTTTACAGTCAATGTAGAGTTAAAATCTAACCCCATAACTCCTAAAATAGATTTCGCATCAATGATGTAATGATTGTAAAAAATGTCAATATCAAAATCACATTTGGAAGCTTCATTCACAAAATCCTTAACTTCTTCTGGTCTCATTTTAATCTTACGCTCTTTCATTTTTTCTACCTTTCTTCGCCTTAATGACGAACACTTTCCTTCTTTACAAGAAAAGTCATGTTGCTGTTTCTAACATCTTTAAGTTATTATACTCATCTACCGAATAAAGTAAACAGCTATTTCACTCATTCATAAACTTTCGTTACTTTTATCCTTTCATTGTATTTCATTTAATACAAGAGACTATCAAATAGATTAATATTTACCAGTCAAGAAAAGAAAACTTGTATAATATACCCATTTATTATTTACATAATATTACTTTGAAAACCAAATCTTTCCACATTGTGTATTACTATCCCCAAAAATAACCACACAAAAATCAATTATGTAATCCTTTCTATTCACAAAACTCTACCATGTATGGTCGATACCGCAAGGCACACATCTGTCTTTGTAGCTTCAAATTAATGCGTTCTTCAATTGCAATCGTATTGCAAAATTCCGTAAATAACTCTCTATATACCTCTTCTTCCTCTGAATATACCAACTGGCTTTCATCAAATTCATGATTTGTCATCATATACCACTCTTTATATTTTGGATGAAGAGCAAATTCACCTCTTATCTCATCATAAATCACAAAATTTTCTGCTGGAAGTCTATCAGCAAAATGTGGCACCAGAAATGGCAATACATGATTCTTCGGACCTATCTTTGCGTATAGCATACCATTTTGCAATTCTTCAAAGCGCAAAAATTCTTTACAGAAATGAAGTTCATTAGCCACATTTCTCCTACATGCAAATGCTTTATGCACAGCTGGCTCATGAAGCCTCGCAAATACATTTTTATCATGATACTTCAATCCTGTTACAATCGTATGATAAACGGCATCTGCTTTCTCCTCATCTGCACAAACAGCTGCAAGACACAAATCATAATAAGTATGTTCTCCCAGTTCCCTTTTTATCGTCCGCACTACCTTATTTGCTTTTTCTTCAACTGTTTTCAGCTTAATATATCGTGTAAACAATCTTTGCATATCCGGTTGCTTCACAGCAAGATGAAGTGTATCATGACTTTCCACCCTCTCCTGCTTCTTAAACTCATAAGCCTCATAAACTCCTGAGAATATACCTTCTAGACTATCCTCACAAACAAATACATATTCCTCCATATTTTATCCCTCAAAACATAATGTTTTATATCTTCCTAATACTACTGATGCTTTATTTTGTTGCTCGTTTTCAACGCAATCTATCACACCGATATGCTCTGTATATTTACTTTTGCTCCCGTCACTTGTTCAAAAACTCTGATATTGTCCTGTTCATCATCAAACAACGAAAGCTGTTTATAAGTAACCCCATCTCTATCAAAAGGAAGTCTCTCGTGAACGGATAGAAGATTTCTTGTTATATAGTCTTCTTCTATTTTTGTGTTATACATCATTTTTCCATTACATGTGATGAAATATAACGCCCTTTTCAATACTACTCCTAATTTCTTCAAGTCTTCAAAAGTAAGTCTTGCTGTTCTTCTCGCGCCACAAATACGTTGTGCACTCTTTACTCCTATTCCCGGAACACGCAACAGTGTGTGATAATCTGCTTTATTTATCTCAACCGGAAACTGCTCTAAATGCTGCAACGCCCAATCGCATTTTGGATCCAGCAAAACATTAAAATTCGGTCTCTTTTCACTTAACAATTCCTCTGCCCTAAAATGATAAAAACGCAAAAGCCAATCTGCCTGATATAATCGATGCTCCCGCAACAACGGTGTTGCATTAGCCAGCGCCGGCAAATCTTTATCTTCATTGATACCAACATAAGCCGAATAATAAACTCTCTTTAATGAAAATTTCTCATATAAGCTTTGGGTTACCATCATAAGCTGATAGTCATTTTCCGGTGTTGCTCCAATAATCATCTGGGTCGATTGTCCTCCGGGAACAAATTCCGGCGCATTTTTATATAGTATAATTTCATTTTTCGCCTGCTTTATTCCTTGTTGAATCTGTCGCATAGGTGCTAAGATATTCTTCCTATGCTTATTCGGTGCAAGTTTTCTTAAGCCATCCGCTGTTGGAAGCTCAAGATTAACACTCATTCTGTCCACTAAAAAACCTGTCTTTTGTATCAACAATGGGTCTGCTCCAGGAATCCCCTTTACATGAATATAGCCTCTAAAACGATATACCTTACGAAGCTTATATATGGTCTGATAGATAAGCTCCATTGTATAATTCGGATTCCCTACAATACCTGAACTCAAAAACAATCCTTCTATATAGTTTCTTCTATAGAAATTCATGGTAAGCTCACATACCTCATCGGGAGTAAATGTAGCTCTTGGTACATCATTACTTCTACGATTAATACAATACTTACAATCATAAGCACACTCGTTAGAAAACAGAATCTTTAATAAAGAAATACAACGTCCATCTGCTGAAAAACTGTGGCAGATTCCTGCCGCTGAGCAATTCCCCATATCTCGTCCATTTCCCTTACGCTCAACACCTGAAGAACTACAAGAAACATCATATTTTGCAGCATCAGTAAGAATCTTAAGTTTATCCATGATTGTCTGTTGACGTTTCACGAAAGATTCTATTTGATTTTTACTGCACACGATTTCTGAATTAGTATGTGATACATCCTTTATCACTATCTGTTGTTGCATCTCTTCACCACCCATATGCTTATTTATTTGCTACCACTATGCTACAGCAATTTCCTCACAAACAAAAAATATCATTGACCGACGAACATTTGTTTGTTATTATATTAACATACATACGTTCGGTTTTCAAGCACATAAAATTAATTTTTGATTTTATGTACATCGATTGTTGCCGGAACAAGTTACGAGTGAGCAGAACGTCTTTTTCCATTTAGGAGCGACACCTGCCTACGAGCATATTGTCCAACAAAAGATAGAATTAAACAATAATTGTATTAAAATATACTACTTTTCGTATTCCTAATCGATTTTAAATTGTCTATAATGGTATAAATTGAATGGATTTCTATTTGCAACATAACATACTTTTTCATGGAGGTTTTATTATGACAGCATTTTCATGGTTCTATTCTTTCCTCAAGAAGCACAATGCTAAGATGGCTTTTGGTCTGTTACTGGTTACTTTCATCTCCGTACTTGCCATTGTAAAGCCAATTGTATCCGGTTCCATTGTTGATGATGTTATCACTGCCGGACAATATGATTTACTTCCAAAGCTTATCGCGCTTCTTGTGGTTATTACAATTATTCGAGGACTTTGTCGTTTCTGGTCACAGGTTATCTTCGAAACCTGTTCGCAGGACGTCCTGTTTTCTATGCGTGATACGGTATACCGTAAGTTGCTTCAGGAAGACTTTAACTTCTATAATAAAAAGCGAACCGGAGATTTACTTAGTCGCCAAACCGGTGATATGGAAGCAATACGACATTTTGTTGCATTTGTCATCTATCAAGTTTATGAGAATGTGTTCCTGTTCTTCTTTGCACTCATCATGATTTTTACAGCAAGCTGGCAATTAGCTCTCTGTATGTTTTTAATCTTTCCGTTTGCAGCTGCCGTTACCATCAGTCAAACCCAAAACGGAAGACCTCTTTTTCAAAGAATACGAGAACAATTTTCTTCCTTAAACACTTTTGTACAGGAAAATGTCAGCGGAAACCGAGTTGTGAAAGCCTTTTCCAAAGAAGATTATGAAATTGAAAAATTCAATAAAGAAAACGATAGCTATCGCGATGCCGAACTTGCCGCTGCTGAAATATGGACAAAATATGTTCCACAATTTGAATTTCTTTCAAATATGCTGACGGTTATTCTCATGTTGATTGGAAGTATTATGGTTATCAAGGAGAATATGACTCTTGGTGATTATGTTACTGTCAATGGCTATTTATGGATGTTAATGAATCCACTTCGTCAAATCGGATGGCGAATCAATGACATTCAGCGTTTTACTACTTCTGTGGAAAAGATTTACACTACCTATAGTGAGGAGCCAAAAGTAAAATTCCCAAAAAGTGCAATCAAACGCAAGAAGCTTAACGGTGATGTCACCTTCAAAAATGTTTCTTATAGTGCTGATGATGAAGCAATCATACATAATGTAAATTTTGAAGTAAAAAGTGGTCAGACAGTTGGTATTCTTGGTGCTACCGGTTCCGGTAAATCCACCATTATGAATCTTTTATGTCGTTTCTATGATGTTACAGAGGGTGAAGTTTTGGTTGACGGTATTAACGTAAAAGATTTAGACCTCTACAACTTACGTCAGAATATTGGAATGGCTATGCAGGATGTTTTCCTATTCTCGGATACGATAGAAGGAAATATTGCATACAGTAGACCTGACTGTTCCTTTGAAGAAGTAAAAAGAGCCGCCATTATGGCAGATGCCAACTATTTTATTCAAGCAATGCCTGATAAATATGATACGATTGTTGGCGAACGTGGCGTGGGGCTTTCCGGTGGACAAAAGCAGCGAATTTCATTGGCCAGAGCGCTATTGAAGGAACCTTCTATTCTAATTCTTGATGATACAACATCCGCTGTGGACATGGAAACGGAAAGCTACATTCAGAAACAGCTAAAACATTTAAACAAATTTGACCAAAAATGTACCATTTTCGTTGTTGCATATAGAATCTCTTCCATAAAGGATGCTGACCTGATTCTCGTTTTAAATGATGGACGTATTACCGAACAGGGAACTCATGAAGAGCTTTTGACAAAAAACGGTTATTATGCTACCGTATTTCGCCATCAATATGGAGAGTATGAACAGTATATGAAGGGAGGCGAAGAACATGGCAAGAAATAAATATGACGTAGATGAAATATTAGAAGATAAATTTGACCTCAATCAGTTAAAACGTCTTTCCCATTATGTAAAACCTTACACCGGCCAAATGACATTTGCTTTATTCCTTATGCTATCCTCTTCTGCATTAACAATGCTCTTTCCTACCTTTATTATGAAGATTATGGACGAGTATATTCCTGCAAAGGATATAAATGCCATTATTAGAATTACGCTTATTGCCGTACTGATTATTCTCTATACCTGCGTATGCATCCGCTGGAAAATCAGAATTACCAGTCGCATCGGACAAAATATTGTCCATCAGATTAGAAGTGACCTCTTCTGTCATTTACAGGAACTTCCTTTTTCCTACTATGACGAAAGACCTCATGGCAAAATTCAGGTTCGTGTTGTAAACTATGTAAACAGCCTCAGTGACCTGCTTTCCAACGGTATTATCAATACCATTACGGATATGTGCAACTTAATCTTTATTTTAATATTTATGTTTTCCATTCATACAAGGCTTACCTTAATCTGCCTATGTGGACTTCCAATTCTTGCAAGCGTTATGATTATTGTTAAGAAGAAACAACGAAGATCATGGCAGATACAAAGCAATAAACAGTCCAATCTGACTGCGTACATTGCCGAGAGCATCAATGGAATTCGTGTTACACAATCCTTTGTCCGCGAAAATGAAAATACTTCTATTTTTAATCGACTAAGCGGAAACTACCGCGACGCATGGATGGTTGCTGTAAAATACAATTTCTTAATGTGGCCTTGTATTGACTCCATTTCCACCGTTACTACCGCTATTATCTATGTCGTTGGTATTGGTTGGATTTCGAATAATTTGTATGGAGTAACGATTGGTGTTTTAGTCGCATTTAGCTCTTATATTTGGAGATTCTGGGAACCGATTAATACTCTGGCAGCCTTTTATAACTCATTACTTACTGCCATTGCCTACTTGGAAAGAATCTTTGAAACCATTGACGAACCAGTTCTTGTAAAAGATACACCGGATGCTACCGAACTGCCTACTATCCGTGGCGAAGTGGATTTCCAGGATGTATGCTTTAGCTATGAAGATGGTATTCAAGTACTAAATAAGGTAAGCTTTACCGTAAAACCAGGAGAAACCTACGCTATTGTAGGACCTACCGGAGCAGGAAAGTCCACCATCGTTAATCTTATCAGCCGCTTCTATAATGTAGATTCCGGTAAAATTTTGATTGATGGACATGACATTTCTAAATCGACATTAAAATCTCTTCGTAAACAGATGGGAATTATGATGCAAGACAGCTTTATCTTCTCCGGAACCATCATGGACAATATTCGTTATGGAAATACTACCGCTACTGACGAAGATGTTATCCGTGCCGCAAAGACGGTATGTGCACATGACTTTATCATGAACCTCGAAAACGGTTACCAAACACAAGTAAATGAAAGAGGAAGCCGCCTCTCTGCAGGCCAACGCCAGCTAATCAGCTTTGCAAGGGCTTTGCTTGAAAATCCTGCTATCTTGATTCTTGATGAAGCAACTTCAAGCATTGACACAGAAACCGAAATCTTACTACAGCAAGGATTGAATAAGCTTTTGGAAGGACGTACCTCTTTCATTATCGCACATAGACTTTCTACCATTAAAAATGCAGACTGTATTATGTATGTTGATAAAGGAACCATCCTCGAAAAAGGTAACCATGACGAGCTCATTGCCCAAGAAGGTGAATATTATAGACTATTTATGTCACAATATGACTTCTTAAAATAGAACTGCAAAAAATAAGAGAAAAACTTCGAGCAAGTTTACTTGCAGAGAAGTTTTTCTCTTATTTTTTATAGGGCTATGCCCGGCAGCGTGATAAGGCGTAGCTTTATCGCGCTGATGCAGGTCTATTTTCGTATATCATTTAGAGCCATAATTACTTCCAATTCTACAATAGTGGTTTTAACAATCTCCTATTTCTTTAAATTTTATGCTGACATAGGTGGTTCACCAGATTTATTTATCTTTTTGCTCCTTTTCCAATTTTTCCAATGCAATAAAACCCGCCGTAATAGCAAGCGCAAGCATAACATCATGTTCACCAAACGGATTCTTTACGATGGAACAAACTAGAAATGCTGTACAAATCAGTAATACTACCATTACAATTCTTCTTACAATTTTTTTCTTTGTTATCTGCATAATTAACTCCTTACAATTACTTATGATTAAATTATTAGAAGAGGCCTGAATCAAAAACCTCATCTGTCAACTCCTTCACCAAATACTTTAATCACAAAAAATAGTTTTGGCTATCAAAAGTGTTTGACATTACTTATTTATATCCATGTCAAGCATGTTTGACATGGATATAAACGCTAGTTTTTACCAATTGGAGGTTTCGCAGTTTTATCATTTCACATCCATACCTTTTATTCCTTAAGACTGAAATTTACGTATTCTTAAGAGAACAATTTCATGGCAACAGTCATTATGAGTGCAATTATAACAACTAATACCGCTGAACCGGCAGCTAAGAGAGCCTTTTGATATGGTTTCTTGCCTTCTTCTCTTGCTTTTTCAATTTCATCCAAACTTTTTCCGTCACTAAATGCTACTATTTCTTTAAAAGTCTGAATATCATATTTCTTCTTGTACCTTTCAATTCTGCCAGCAAAATACATTCCAATTCCGAATAAACATAAAAACAATGCTATTCCAAACCACTTCCATAACATTACAAGTGGTACCGGTATTATTAATAATACAATAAACAATACACTAAAGATAATACTGTCTTTTTGAAACCTTGCATATTCCTGTGTGTCCATTTCTTTTTTCATTCTTTCCAAATCTACTTTGATTAAATTATCAAGAGATACCTGAAATACTTCACTCATAAGCACTAAACTTTTAATATCAGGATAATTTTTCTCATTTTCCCAATTAGATATAGTTTGTCTTGAAACGTAAATTTTATCTGCCAACTCCTCTTGAGATAAATTTGCTTCTGTTCGATATTTTTTTATCTGCTTGTTAAGTTCCATCTTTGCCATCTCCTTCATAACCCACTTTAATCAAAAAGAAATTTGGGTCTATCAAAACGCTTTGATATTGTCCATTTTAGTTGTGTCAAAAGTATTTTACAGTGCGTAAAATTCCAAGCTTCACACGCTTTTCCCATTTTTCGAAAGAATCTTCTTTTCATTTCGCTTTGCAAACTCACTCAACGAATACGAGCGAATTCTTTGACTCACGATATTTGGAATCAAAAATCCATTATTTGCAAGTTTCGCACAGCGATTGATAATTGTTTTATTTGTACACCAATCATCTCCATTAAATCCATATCCATAGAAGTCTAAGATATATCCGGACATAAGTCTTGCCGTTCTTCCATTTCCATCTTCAAAGGGATGAATCGTAACTAATTGATAATGAACTATTGCTGCAATGATGAGTGGATGATCATCTGTTGTATTCACATAATTTACCATTTCTTCTAACAGTTCAGGAATATCTGAATATTCAGGTGGAATATAGTCCGGAGCTCCTGTTGCCTCATCATATACCGCAAATAGCATCCCCGGTGGCATCAGTCCTCTGAGTCCTATCTTTTCTTTTGATGCACCCTTTTCAACCATCGCCTGCACTTCAAGAATCATTTCTTTTGAAAAAGTTTCTTTCCTCTTTAACTTTTCCTCAAGCAAATTTAATGCGAGAAAATAATTTCTAATCTCCTGTTCCGGTTTCAGAAAATGCTCATGCTCATCTCTCTCAATAGCCTCGTTTTCCTGTTCTTCTGTAAGAGGATTACCCTCAATCTTATTTTACGCATAAGAACTCTTTTTCTTAGAATTCTTGCGCAATCTATTTTTCGTCATTGGCGGTAGCTCTATTGTACTTAATGAAAAACGATTTCCATCAATTGATGATATTTTCTTCAATATATCGTTGGTTAATGCAACTTTCATCATAAACCTTACCTCTTCACAAAAGTTATCTCAAAGAATAGTATACCTCAATGAATAAAAAAACTTCATTACATTTTCACTATTTTTACACTATTTCCCTCTACTCTTCCGCGCCAAATAAACCACCATCGCTGCTGCTATCACTGCAAAAACACCGCCCGTAGTCCAGCTTGCAATTTCTACGTCTACAAATGACAACACAAATACAAACACATTTGCTGCCATATGTAGTAGCAATGGTGCCGCAAAAGTTTTCGTCCATTCATAGACAAGAGTCATTAACACTCCCATACAAGTTCCATATAGAAACTGTGGCAGGTTCGCATGAAATCC
The DNA here is from genome assembly GCA_036310845.1 of Lachnospiraceae bacterium. Taxonomy (GTDB): domain Bacteria; phylum Bacillota; class Clostridia; order Lachnospirales; family Lachnospiraceae; genus COE1. Next base: position 19,457 of record JAXJRB010000214.1, read on the forward strand.
TCCGAAAAGCAATGAAGTGACAAGTACACATGGAACCACTTTAAAGAATCGTTTCATTCGGTTATACGTAATACCACGGAATATAATTTCTTCTGTAACTGGTGACACCAAACCATACAATAACAGACCAAGCCACAATGGAACGGAATACTGTATTGCTTCTACATTTTCATATTTTTCAGATGATACAGACAGCAATTCAATAAAAATATTTAATGCCAATGCGGCACTAATTCCCATTGAAATAACCGCTGCTAAAGAAAATGCTTTATTCTTACAATTCTTTATACCATTTTTCACACAAGTGAGCAGTTGTTGTATCACACTACTGTCAATATCCATCTCACCAACTGTTGACATTTCTTTTATAAACTCTCTTAGTACAACCACTACACCGATTAATGCTGCAATTCCGTTAATGGTTGTACTTAATAGCTGGCTATGATTCTCCACCCATACATTCAATCCTGCAATTGGAATAGTTGGAAGTAATAGTGCCATTCCCAAAATCGCAATTGTTTTTACCACGGTATATACTAAAAATGGCTTTACAATATACCACGCCTTTTCTAATGCACTTTCCCGTTTATGCTGTATTTTCGCCATCTCAATTAACCTTTCCTATCTCATATCCTCTAACACAGATACCTTCTATTTTACTTATTACCTGTTAATAACAATTCTTTCAGTTCTTCCACCGTATCTACAATATAATCTGCACCTGCTTCTTCCAACTCATTTTCAGCCGCATAACCAAAAGACACACCGATACCGACTAAGCCAAAGGCTCTAGCACCTTCTATATCAAACTTTCTGTCGCCAACCATGGCTGTCTTTTCCTTGACACATTGTAACTGGCGAAGTGCCTCTTCTACAACCTCTTCCTTTTTCACTCTTGTTCCATCCATGTTGCTGCCAACGATGGCATCGAAGTACTTGTGTATCTTGAAATGCTCTAAAATCCCTTCTACCAGCTCAGTCGGTTTACTGGAAGCTATAGAAATCTTACAGCCCGCTTCCCTTAGCTCCTTCAACAGCTCTGGAATGCCTAGATATACGGCATTCTCATACATCCCCTTCACGGTAAAACGTTCACGGTATTTGTCCACGAGTTTCATGGCATTTTCTCTATCAAAACCGTAGAACTCCATAAAGCTATCAGCAAGTGGTGGTCCGATAAACGGTACCAATTTATCCAAATCCGACTCCTCAATACCAACACTTGCAAGCGCATACTGTACACACTTGGTAATACCCTCTTTGGGATCTGTTAATGTTCCATCTAAGTCAAATAAAATATACTCAAACATGTTTACTCTCTCCTTGCAACTTATTAATATGTTCTTCTATAACCATCAAAAATTCCTTCTTTACGATCCTTTACACATGAATTTTTGATTCATTATATCACATTTTTTTATACTTCTATCTCTTTATCCAATTTGAACGAATAAATATAACGTTTTACTACCTTTTTTCCTGTTATCTGCTCTAACGCTTCTTGATAATAGTCAAGCTGTGCCCTATAACGTTGCTGCAACTCTTCTGCCTTTCCTACTCTGTCTGTCTTATAATCAAGTAATATAATATCACCCTTTTCGTCATAGAAAAAGGCATCAATTACCCCTTGTATCAAAACTGTCTCTGATTCTGGGAACTTTGAATCAAGCTTATCTGCTGAGATTCCTAGTACGAAAGGCTGTTCCTTAAAGAGAGCACCACGCTTCTTTGCCTGGATCATTTGTTTTGCGAGTGAAGATTTTAGGAACTCCTCAATTTTATATGGACTAACGCAGTCTAAATCATGTTCTCGCACACGCCCTTGTACAATCCAACTATTCTTCTCTGCTTTAATCTGCTCAATATGATTGCCTTCTCTTACATATTCTTCCGCAAAAGAAAACAGCTCCATTGCCTTATGCACAGCAGTACCATACTGTGTTCCAAGTATTGTTTCCTCTTCTCGCATAAATGCAGGAATATAAGGTTCTCGCTCCATGGTATACAACTCCGCTACAGATTCTGCCGCTTCCTCATAAGCCTCCTTTTTCAGCTCGGATACGGTTGTTTTTACCATCAATCCCTCTAAATAAGTATGCGGATAAACAAACGATAATCTTTGTTGCAGCTTTTCTTCCAGCTCCTTATCAACCATTTGTAATGTCTGTTCCAAATCCTGTTCCAAAATAGCTGCTCTTCCTATCTCCTTTACTTCACTGACGCTGATGTCATTTACATTCTTTAAGGCAATGTGAATCGGTATCTCATGATATGGTAAAGCATGATGTTCATATTCTAATCCATACTCTTCCAATATAACCTTTATACTTTGATGACGCATAAGTGTTGCAAGAATAAGATCAAAATAGGAATTGGCTGACACCATCACAGAATAAGGTAGCTTGTCCTGCTCCTCAAAGGTCAAATACATATTATTCTTAAGCTTCTTCTCCAAATCTTCTTCGTAGGCAGTTAATATAAGCTTCTCTTTGGCTCTAGTAAGTGCAACATACAGCACTCGCAAATCCTCGCCTCTGGTATCCTCCTTCATGCGTTGCGCAACGATATTTTTTCGTAAGGTTTTTCGCTTCGTGCGCATATCCGGGTCAATACAGTCCACACCAATTCCAAGCTCCACATCCATCAAAATTGCCTGTCTGGTATCCATGAGATTGAATTGCTTTGCAAGTCCACATACAAAGCAAATCGGAAACTCCAAGCCTTTACTTTTATGAATAGTCATCACTCGCACAACATCTGCATTTTCATCCAAGATATTAGCTTCACCAAAGTCCACTTCTTTTTCCTGCATGGTTTCAAGATAACGAATAAAATGAAACAATCCGTAAAAACTCGTCCTTTCAAAAGCACCTGCTCGTTCTAACAGCAATTCCACATTTGCATGACGCTGCTCTCCTCCCGGCATAGCTCCGATATAAGCAAAATAGCCGGTTTCTCGAATCAGCTGTTGAATCAACTCTTTGATTGGCGTATAGGTTACTCTAGCACGGTATTTGTTAATTTCTTGCAGTAAAAACTTCGCTTTTTTCACTAACCTACTATCTATGTTCCTCTGTACTTCATTTCCTATTTCTTCTGCTTTTTTTTCTTCCGTTGCTACATTTTCTAAAGTCAATTGTACATACTTTATACCTTTTGTTTGTTCAGACTTCTGAATTTCTTTTTCATATTCTGCATAAAGCTTCACCTGCTCATATAGAAATAAATTCTGCCTTCCAGACTGTTCCTGCTGCTCCACATAGTCAAGCGCAAAACAACGAATCGTTGCTATCTCTTCTTCCGAAAAGTCAAAAAACGGTAGCTTCATCACACCAAAAAACGGAATATCCTGTAACGGATTGTTTAATACCTTTAAAAAATTCACAATTCCCTGAATTTCTAAGGTCTGGAAATATCCTGTCTTACTGGTAATGTGCACGGGAATTCCACGCTCTGCCAATACCCTTCTAAACTCCTCGTCCCAACCTGTTGTTGCACGAAACAGAATCACAATATCGGAATACTTTGCAGGTCTAAGCTCTCCTGTCTGCGCATCTGTTACCGGAAAATGCCCAACTAGCTCACGAATTCGGTCTGCTACCATATATGCTTCCTTTTCTTTCTCCGATAATGCTTGCGAACTCTTTTCCTCTGGATTTTCTGTAGCAATCAAAAGTTCTGTTTGATACAGATTTACTTCCTGTGGCTCAGCATAAGAAGCCCCCACATAAAGTGCTGCTTTGTCATCGTATTCCACATTACCAACCTGTTTTTTCATGATTTGTCCACAAATAAAGTTGGTCGCATCCGTAACCTCTCTACGACTTCTAAAGTTCATACTAAGGTCAATACGCACCTTATCTTTGGCACTCTCTGAATTGATATAAGTATCATACTTTTCCATAAAAATTTCCGGTCTAGCAAGTCGGAATTTATAAATACTCTGCTTTACATCACCTACCATAAATCGGTTAAATCTTCCTTTATCCTCACCTGAGATGCTCTTTAATAAGAGCTCCTGCACTTCATTGGAATCCTGATACTCATCAATCATGATTTCTTCAAAATAATCCTGAAAAGCAAGCGCTGTTTCTCTCTGAACCAAATTCCCTTCTTCGTCCTTTTCTAATAATATCTGCAAGGCAAAATGCTCCATATCCGAGAAATCCACGATATTTTTATCCCTCTTTGCAGCATCTAATCGCTCCTTGTATGCAAGTGTAAGGGACACCAGCTTTTTTACAACACCCTCACACTGCTTCATATCCTCAAAGGTATCCTCAGGTGAAATCAAAAAAAGAAACTTTTTCAAATCCGCTATATTTTTCTTCACCTCATCACGAATTGCCTTTACAACCTCTTTTAACGCAGGGTCACAATCCGACTTTTTCGCTGACAATCTGCTAAATGAAGAATAAGTAAATAAATCATAGAGCTTTTGATAATCGGTTGTACTTCTTAGCTTCTCCATAAGCTCCAAATCTGCAATCAGATTTTCCCGATACTGCTCCGGTCCACCAATTCCTGAAGCAATTTCCAATCCTCTGTTTAATCGTTCTTCACACTCACTAAGCACTGTATCCATGTAGTGCAATGCTCCTTGGAACCATACTTTCTGTGATAATTCCTCGATTGAAGTAAGCGTATAATCCTCCCGCCTTGCCTCCAGCCATTCCTCTGGAAAAGGATAACTCATAGAAAAATGATACAAGCGCAAAATCGCCTCTTCAATTCTTTTCTCACTTCCACCAGTACTATAGCTCTCTACAAAACGAATAAATTCCTCTCGCCCTTCAGCATGACAATCCTCTAGCAAATCATTCAGCACGTCACCCTCTAAAAGCTTAATTTCGCCTTCATCTGCCACTCGAAATCCCGGGTCTAAACCTATCTCATTAAAGTTATTACGAATAACGAAGAGACAAAACGAATCAATCGTTGTAATCTGTGCATTATGAATAAGGGCAGACTGCTTCTGTAAATGCTCATTTTCCGGCTGTTCTTCTAGTTTTTTGGAAACAGCCTTGCTAATACGCTCACGCATCTGTGCCGCAGCCGCGGAGGTGAAGGTCACGATAAGCAATCGGTCAATATCTACCGGATTTTTCTCATCACAGATTTTTTGTATAATTCTTTCAACTAAAACGGCAGTCTTACCTGAGCCTGCTGCGGCAGAGACCAATATATTACAATTTCTTGTATCAATGACTCTTTGCTGATCTGGTGTAAACGATACTCCCATGTCCTACACCTCCCCTTTCATTCGTTCTAATGCAATATCCTGATCAAGCTCCTCTAATTCACGGACAAGTCCAGAGCCAAGCTTTCGATCAAAGCCACAGATTTCACGATAATTGCAATAGGTACATGCATTTTGCTTGCTCTGTTCATACGGATTTAATGCAATCTCACCATCTAAAATCGATGTTCCAATCTCTTTTATCTTATGATTAACATAATCTGAAACTACCCTAAAGTCCTCCTGAGACAAAATGCTCGAGGCCTTCGTAAAGCTTCCATCCTTTTTCTTTGCTACCGGAAAAATCTGTGACTTATCTGTAAACCCTGCCTCCATCAGTCTTATGACTTCTTCCTCATCACTTACCATTCCTGTCATTTTTAGCTCATCTAAAATTGCCTTTTCTATCTCCTGTGGGTCAGGCTTTCCTTTTTCTGTTTCTGTCAATGGATCGCTCACATGGTAGTAAAGCATCGCTGCAGGAATAACATTCATATCAGGATTTTTCTTTTTCTCATTTTCTACTGCGGCATTCATATAGACCACCAACTGTAGCTGTAAGCCATAATACAATGCCGCAAGGTCAAATTTCCGAGTACCAGACTTATAATCAATAACCTTTACATACAGCTTATCGCCCTGCTTACAGGTATCTACACGGTCAATTCGACCTATCAAATGCATTTTTTCTTCCTCAGAAAGTGCAATATTCACCGCTTCTAGATCTGATGTCATTTGGAACGAAAGTTCAAAATTCTCCGGCTTAAATACACCTTGCTGTAACTGATATTGTAAAGTTTGCACTGTCCTATTCAAAATCCTGTGCATTCTCGTAATCATATATTCATTGCGTTTGCTACTATAAAGCACTGTTTCTCCATAAGAAGCCGCATAACTCTCTAGACACTCTCCAATTATTTTGTCTGCTGCTTCCTTCGGAAAATCAAACCATGTATAGCCTTCCTGTGTCAGTTTCTCTGAAAACTCTTCTAACACCGCATGAAATACATTTCCCATGTCCACACTTTCAAAGCTATAACGGTCACGCTCTTCTAAGCGCAATCCATATTGCAGGAAATGAGCATACGCACATGCCGCAAATTTTTCCAAGCGGCTTACACTATTTTTCAATACCTGTCCATATAATGCTCTAGCAAGCTCCTTTGGCAAACGTCGGTTTTGATAATGGAAAAATGCGGCTTTTCTTATCTGTTCTATGATTGGTGCATAGTTTTCATTTTTGACATATGTGTCATATAATGTAAAAAATAATGTCTTTCCCTCTTTCAGTTCATCTGCGGCATAGCTTCGAAACAGTTTCACCAGATATTCCATACTATCTTGCGGCGATTCCATCTGCTCTGTCATTTCCAAAAGCTCCGGTTGCTCTATTGTAAGACTTGGAAACAGCTTAGAAACCGTGCTGACAAGATATGCCGGACGGATACTCTTTCCTTCACTGTCTACCTTTGCATAAGACAAAAATAAGTGTTCCGTAGGCTTTGTCATCATCAAATACAGATACAAACGCTGAATGTACATCTGTTGTCTTGGTGTTGGTGCAAGCTCAAACTCTGACTCTTGTAAGAACTCTCTGTCGATATCCGAAATAATACCACCATTTCCTCCGTTCTTTGGAATCACGCCATCATTTATACCCACGAAAAACAGCGCCTTAATCTCACAAAGACGCGTTCTTTCAATATCACCTATTACAACCTTATCGACATTCTGCGGAATGGTTCCAACCTTAATCTCTGCAAAACCTGCATCTAAGATATCTGCAAATTCCTTTATCTGCATAATTTCCTGTCCTAAAAGACTATGCACCTGCTCTAACAACTCCATCACCAGACGATAAATCTGCGCATATTCCTTTGCTTTAACCAAATCTCCTTCTACATCAAACTGCTGTTCATATGCAAAGAGTTTCTCTTCAATCTCCGCGCGTACAATAAAATCATACAATGCCTTAACAAAGGCCTCTCCGGTTGCTTCCTTCACCATCAATGGTTCTAACATAGTTACAATGCGCTCACGTAAGGCATTCAGCTCTTCTAAATCCTTCGCTTCCTCTTCTTCCCGTTGTAAGCGCCTACTAAAAATACTGCTCCATCTCTTCTTCCCGCGAATTCCCATCGTAAGAATATAATTTTCCAGCTTGTCCGTTTCCTCCGGAGTAATTCCTGAAAGACCACACCTTAGAAAATGAAATACCGACTCATAAGAATAGTCCTGTATCACAACCAGCAAGGCACTTCGAATAAATTCTACAAATGGATTTAGCACCAATTTATTCGTTTGGTCCAAGAAATACGGAATCTCGAACTTTTCAAATTCTTCCTGTGCCAAAAATCCATAGCGTTCCATATCCCCTGTTACTACAGCAATATCACGATAGCAATAATCCTTTGTTCGAATAAGTTTTTTAATCGCAAGACAAACTTGTCTAAGCTCTTCCTTAGGATTGGTCGCTTCAAACATACGAATCGCTGTCTGTTCTTCTTCGTACATCTTATACGGATAACGAAACAGCTCTTTTTCAAGATGTGCCATACCCGGATTATTACGATAGCGATAAACCTCCGACTCTTTTATCAACACATCATCTTCTCTTTTTACTCCTGCTTCTTTGGCAAGCTTTGTAAGATCATGAATCGTCTTTTTACTTAAATGAAAAAGTTTCTGTTCTCCATCCATGAGATATGCATCTTCTCTGGTATCCATCGTTATTGTCATAATTACTTCATTTGCTAACGTCATCAACTGCTGGATTACCTTGTTCTGAACCGGTGTAAAACCTGTAAAACCGTCAAAAACAATCACACTGTCTTTGACAATCTCTGACTTTGGCAATGCTCCTCGAAGTAAGTCTAATGTTTCCTCTGTGGTAATATATTTATCCTTGATATAGGTTAAAAAGCCATCGTATAAAATTTTCAAATCCTGTAATTTATAAAAAAGTGCACCTCTTTTGGAAGCATACTGCGTGAGCTGCTCCACTTCTTTTAATCCTAGGCCATACTGCATAAATTCGGAAAGTGCCGACTTTACTTCATGGATATAACCTATTTTTTTAATATTACGTTTCATCACACTAAGTTCATCTTCCAAACCAGCCGCTACACTTCGAAGTACAAGACTCTTTCCTGTATCATCCAGTACTGGCTTATCATTTCCGCCTACCTCAGCAAAAATACGATGAGAAAGTCTGCCAAAGCTCAAAACATCTATATTCATAATGCCTTTGTTTGGACTTTTGCGTACCATATCCAGCTGAGTTTGCATCGTAAACTGATCCGGCACAACAATCAGATAATTGCGATGCGGATTCTTTTGCGCTTCTTCTATAATATATTCATACAGCCTATGGCTTTTCCCTGAACCAGAGGCACCAATATAAAAACGTAATCCCATACTTACACCTTTCTATGTTAAATTTGAGTTTAGTGAGCCATGCACAGATGAGCCGAATTGGCTGCGGGAGCTTGCTCACAGGCAGACATATTCGAGCGATGATGTATACGGCGAACGCCGTATCAACGAGCAACTCTGTTGCGAGTGGCTGCATGTCTCACAGGTATGTCAAATTACAAAATACACAAAACGCTTTACTCAATTCGCAGCATGGTAGCCGGTTGGGGCGGCACTTAACATACACTACGCTGTGAAATGAAGTTATATTTTGTTTTGGACATATGTAAAAAAATAGTTCTGCTATGTCCACAAA
>JAXJRB010000215.1:0-51761 GCA_036310845.1 Lachnospiraceae bacterium
CTCGATTATCATGGTGGTATTATCTGGTATGGTGGTTTCGTCCATCTTTCAGGCACTGGTGTCACTGGCAAAATATACAGCCGATACAGAGGAAAAGCTTCCAGCAATTACCTATTGGCTGATGGGAAGTATGTCTCGTGCAACAGCGCAGAGTCTGTTGATTGGTGTGCCATTTATCATAGTTGGTATTGCTATTTTGTTTGCACTTCGTTGGAGGCTGAATATTCTTTCCTTACAGGAGGATGAAGCGAAATCCCTTGGTATTAATGTAAAGCGCTTGAGACTGCTTGTTATGGTTGCTTCTACGATGGTAACAGCTTCTTGTGTTTCTATGTGTGGCCAGGTTGGCTGGGTAGGACTTTTAGTTCCTCACGCTGCACGTATGATTTATGGAAGTGATAATAAGAAGATTATTCCGGCAGGAATCTGCATGGGAGCTACCTTTATGATTATCATTGATACGATTGCCCGTGCCGCTACGGCAGCGGAGATACCGGTATCTATCTTAACAGCGCTGATAGGTGCGCCATTCTTTGTATTGTTGTTGCGAAAAACAGGAGGTGCAAAGCTATGATATTTTCTGTGGAAAATGGACAGTTTGGTTATGCAGACAGAAAAATCTTACATGGGGTATCTTTTTCCTTAGAGTCGAGTGAGGTCATGACTGTGTTAGGACCAAACGGAGTTGGAAAGACTACTCTTTTGAAATGTATGATGGGATTATTGAATTGGGAAACTGGAAAAACGCTTATTGACGGAAAGCCAATGAAAGAAATGAAAACCTCTGAGGTATGGCGAAGAATTGCATATGTACCACAGTCAAAGGGAACGGCACTATCCTATACAGCAAGAGAAATGGTTTTGATGGGACGCTCGGCAAGACTAGGACTGTTTTCCCAGCCGACCAAGGAGGATTATCGTGCTGCTGACGAAGCGATGGAGCAGGTAGGAATTACGCGCCTTGCGCAGAAACAGTGTAGCTGTATGAGTGGTGGTGAGCTTCAAATGGTTTTGATTGCCCGTGCATTATGCTCGAATCCTGAGATGTTGGTTCTCGATGAGCCAGAATCGAATCTGGATTTTAAGAATCAATTAATTGTTTTAGAAACCATTCAGAAACTTGCGAAAGAAAGAGGGATTGCTGCGATAGTAAATACTCACTATCCGGCGCATGCCTTGAAAATAGCAGATAAAGCATTGTTACTCAGTTACGATGGTAGTTGTCAGTTTGGTAATGTAACCGAGATTGTAAATGAGAAAAATATGCAGAAGGCATTTTCTGTAGAAGTAAAAATCATAGATTTTCATTATAATGACCAGAATCATAAGGGAGTGATACCTATATCCATTCGGGCTTAAGATAAGAATAGGTAATGAAAAAACAGCATCTACATAGGTGCTGTTTTTTGTATGCTCAAAAACCTTCTTAGAAAATCTTTAGAATTTCTTTTGTTTTTCCTACCAGAGATTTTTAGATTTGAGGAGTATCCTACATTTAGAACAAAGAAAATGAGGAGAGAGATTATGGATGTGGGAGTGTTTATGCAGTATGTAGCAGATTATGGCTGGATTGCCATTTTTGTGATTGTGTTATTGGAATATCTGAATCTGCCCGGATTTCCGGCGGGAGTTATTATGCCGCTTGCAGGACTGTGGGCAGCGCAAGGAAATATCAATTTTGCATTGGCTCTTTTGATTACCGTGGCAGCAGGCTTAACAGGAAGTATTATTCTGTATGTATTAGGGAGAACGGGTGGTGGATATTTTCTAACTCAATATTATCGGAGATTTCCAAAGCATCAGAAGGTTATTGAGAGTAAAATAGCTTATTTGCAACAAAAGGGAAGTGTAGGAATCTTCGTTAGTAAGCTGATTCCAATGGTAAGAACTTTGATTTCTATTCCGGCGGGGGTAATTCGGATGGACTTTGCTAAGTATTGTATCAGTTCCACATTGGGGATTATAGTTTGGAATCTGATATTTGTAGGTGCAGGATATTTATTGGGGGATATGCTTCCATTTTTATAAAATGTGAGTGAAATCAAGGTAACGATTCAAGACAGGTCGAAGCACTTGCAGTTGAGACCGTAAAAAATTAAGTTACAGGAGGAGTGAGGGGAAAGTTATGAGAATAGCAATGTTTACGAATAATTATAGACCATATATGGGTGGTGTACCAATTTCCGTAGACCATCTGGCAAAGGCATTAAGGAAACTGGGGCATGAGGTGTATGTGTTTGCACCGACATATAAAGAGCAGGAGGAAGAAGAATATGTGGTACGTTATCCTTCCTTTCCTGTTGCTGTAGTAGGTGCACCGATTCCGAATGTCTTGACAAGTTTGTTTGAGAAAAAGATAAAGGAGCTTTCGATTGATATCATTCATGTGCATCATCCTGCATTGGTAGGAAATGTAGCGATTCATCTACGTAAAAAATATGGCATTCCAGTTATTTTTACCTATCATACCAGATACGAGGCTTATCTACACTATGTAAAACCTCTATCATGGCTGGAAAAAGGTACAGGATTTGTGGAAAAGTATCTTGTCTGGTTCTGTAATCAGTGTGATGGAATAGTAGCACCAACGGCAGGAATGCGTAGATATTTAGAAAGCAGACAGATAGAGACACCAATAACCATTTTGCCGACAGGAATACCTATTGAGAGCTTTACCCCAAGAAAGGAGCTGGTAACAGATTTAAGAGAACAGTATGGAAAAGATGTGGATTATCTATTGTGTACCGTTTCCAGAATGGCGAAGGAGAAGAATGTAGAAATTCAGTTAAGAGGTCTTGTTCTATTAAAAGAAGCATTGCAAAAGCAACAGAAAACATTTCGCTATCTAATGATAGGAGATGGACCGCAATTGACAGAACTGAAAGTAATAGCAAAACGGCTTGGGTTGGAAAAAGAGGTAGTATTTGTGGGAAAGGTAGAGAATGAACAGATTGCTGCGTATTTAAAGGCTTGTGATTTGTTTGCTTTTTCGTCTAAGTCAGAGACACAAGGAATTGTTTTACTGGAAGCTATGGCAGCAGGTAAACCGATTGTAGCAGTCAAGGCAAGTGGTGTGGAAGATATGGTAGTAGATGGTGAGACAGGATATATGACACAGGAGGATGAAGCTTCATGGAAGGATAGAATCCTGACAATATTGGAAAAGCCGGAGGAACGTGAACGAGTAGGAAGAGCGGCACAGAATATTGCATTTAATTATGAAGAGAGACGAATTGCGTTGGGAGCAGTGGAATGTTATCAACGGGCAGTTTATAGAACTGCCGGGTATGGGGGAAGACTTTCTTGGAGATACAGCAATCAGTAATCTTTTGTTTCTCAAAGATTATAAGATTACATAATATGCTCAATGTGGTACACTAAAGTCGATGTGTAAAAAACAAGTAACGGTTATATACTTAGGGCTAGGAATGTACAGAATGATGACAGAGATGGAGAGGGAGAAAGATGGAACCAATAAAGCAAGAGCAATATTCTATTTTAGTTGTCGAGGATGATAAAGAGATTCGTAACGGTATTGAGATATTTTTAAGAAGTCAGGGCTATGAGGTGTATCAGGCAGCAGATGGTATCGAAGGCTTGGAAATGATAAAGCAACATGAGATTCATCTTGCAATCGTGGATATTATGATGCCTAGAATGAATGGAATAACGATGACGATGGAGCTTCGTAAGGAGCATGAATTCCCGGTTATTATGTTGTCGGCAAAGTCTGAAGAAACAGACAAGGTTATCGGACTTAACATTGGAGCGGACGATTATGTTACAAAACCGTTTACACCGTTAGAGCTGATGGCAAGGGTAAATTCCCAGCTGAGAAGATATACCAGATTTAAGAATAAGTCACAGGAAGTGGTAGAAAATGACAGAATACATATTTTAGGTGGTCTTGAACTGAACGAAGATACCGTGGAGCTTACCGTAGATGGGAAGCCGGTAAAGCTGACACCGATAGAGTACAAAATTGTTTTATTATTGATGAAGAATCCCGGGAAAGTGTTTTCCGCGGAAGAAATCTATGAGCGGGTATGGAATGAGATGGCTATCAATACAGATACCATCATGGTACATGTAAAAAACATTCGGGATAAAATCGAGATTAACCCGAAGGAACCAAAATATTTAAAGGTGGTGTGGGGCGTTGGATACAAAATGGAAAAACAGCCGTAAAAAGAGAATTAATATAACAATTATCACACTGGTAATATTGGCAGTAGTGAATGTCTGTCTGTGCCCATTGGTGTATAGATTGATTATACAAGAGCAAGGAATTCAACCGCTCGAGAGTATAAAAGAAGAACAACTGAATGAAGAAGCCATAGAGTGGTTATATCAAGGGTGTTATGTACTTTATTATGAACACATGCAAAGTATGGGGAAAGCGAATAGTAGCATAACAGATTTTTATTTTCCATATCTTGAGGAAGAATTAGGTACATGGAACGAAGAAAATGTAAAAGAAGATATAGAATTTCGTTTGGAATATTGTAGGTCACATTTCGAAAAGTATCGAAGAGAATATGATTATTACGTTATGAAAGATGGAAATAGTGAATCTAATACGAGTGCAGCATTAGGAGAACTATTAGAATACGATGTGTCAGAAGAGCGCTTCATAGAGCTGGTAAATGAGTATGAATATTGTTTGGCAATATTATTTGATAATAACGGAAATATGGAAGTGAGAATAATTAAAATCAGTGACGTACATCAGGATATTATACTGAAATGCTTGCAAAGAAGTGATAGAAATTTGCGCTTGCAGGAGTTGATGAAGGACGTATATGATACGAATACTTATCCGCCACAAAAGATAACAGATTTTAGTATAATATATGGTATACCATATGGAGTATCTCAGGAGTTTCAGTTTACGTGTGATGTTTATGAAAATGATGAATATCGGATTGTTTTAAATCATTCTTATACTCAATTATTTTATTTATGTAATATTTTTGTACTGATAGCATTAGTAATAATAATGACTAGTTCTAAGATATGGAAAAGTGAAATAACATTTGTTAGGCGAGGAAGAGAGTATTTTTTTGAATTGGCTGTGTTCTTGGGAGGATCTATGCTTTTGGCATATAATTCTTTATATGGACAGTTTGTTGCAGAAATAGGAACTCTTGTATTCGTAAAAAATTTTTATAACAATGTGGAATGGATTCAGTTCTTTGCTGCGTTTTTAGGCATGCTTATGATACTTGGTTGTGATTATCTGACCTTATTGTATATCAGACCGGTATTTACCTTGGGACTCGTTGATTATATCAGGGAATATAGTCTGCTCTATCGCATGTGGAAGGGCATAAAAGGGTTATGTGTCAGAGGTATGGAGTCCCTGAAGCAGGTAGATTTAAGTGAAAAGGCATCAAAAACCATATTTAAGTTTGTTGCAGTGAATTTTGTAATCTTAGGTATCATGATGTGCATGTGGTTTATGGGACTCTTCGGACTTATTATTTACTCAGTGGTACTATTTTTCTTAATAAGAAAATATTACGCAAAGGTTGTAGAGGATTATAAAAAGGCTCTGAATATGACCAAACGTATTGCAAATGGTGAATTTACGCAGGAAGTCGAGGAGGACTTTGGAATCTTTAACAGCTTGAAGGCAGAGCTTTGTAGGATTGAAGAGGGCTTTCAGAAGGCAGTGGAACAGGAGACGAAGAGTCAGCGCATGAAAACAGAGCTGATTACCAATGTATCGCATGACTTAAAGACACCGCTTACAGCCATTACCACTTATGTAGAGCTTCTAAAAAAAGAGGATATCACCGAAGAGGAAAGAAGAGAATATATTGATACCCTTTCAAGAAAGTCTTTTCGATTAAAGGTATTGATTGAAGACTTATTCGAGGTTAGTAAGGCAAGCAGCCAGAATATCGTATTACAGTATATAGATGTCGATGTGGTTAATCTCATGAAGCAGGTATATATCGAGCATGAAGAAAAGCTCTCTAATATGGGATTGGATATCCGCTGGAATGTGCCGAACGAGAAAGTGGTATTATCCTTGGATAACCAAAAAACATATCGTATTTTCGAAAACTTATTTGTAAATATACAAAAGTATGCTATGCCAAATAGCAGAGTTTATATTGATATTTTACAAGTAGAAAATCAGGTACAAATTATAATGAAAAATATCTCTGCAACCGAGTTAAATGTGAGATCGGAAGAGCTCACGGAACGTTTTGTTCGAGGAGATCAGTCTCGTAATACGGAAGGCTCAGGACTAGGGCTTGCCATAGTAAAAAGCTTTGTGGAAGCACAAAAGGGCAGATTTGAGATTACAGTAGATGGGGATTTATTCAAAGCAACTATTATATTTACGCAGCAAGAAACGACAGCCGCTTTATAAGCGGCTGTTTTTGGTGTATAATATTGGAAATTCATAGAATTTTACTTAAAGTGAAATGAGAGGGTGTAAGATGGTCACATTATTAAGTCATTTATTCATTAAAAATTATCAAGAGTATGCCAATCCAGTTGTTCGAAGAGCCTATGGCGTACTCATGGGAGCGATAGGGATTGCGTTAAATATTGTTTTGTTTATTGGAAAGTATCTGGCAGGTTTTTTTAGTGGTTCGGTATCTATAATGGCAGATGCATTTAACAATTTGTCGGATGCGGGCAGCAGCTTTATTACGATGTTGGGATTTCATTTGGCGGGAAAAGACCCTGATCCGCAGCACCCATTTGGACATGGACGAATTGAATATGTGTCCGGGCTTGCAGTATCCGTATTAATTATTGTAATGGGAGTAGAGGTGTTTAAGACTTCTGTACAAAAAATTTTACATCCGGAGCAAATGGAGCTTAGTGTACTTACCATGGTCATTTTGTTTGCTTCCATAGCGGTAAAAGTTTATATGTCATTTTATAACCGAATTTATGGGAATAAGCTGGATTCTTCGGCCATGAAAGCGACAGCAACAGACAGCTTAAGTGATTGCATTTCAACAGCTGTGGTATTGTTATCTATGCTAGTGTATCAGTTTTTACATGTGAATTTAGATGGTTGGTCAGGTCTTATTGTCTCTATCTTTATTCTGATAGCAGGTATAAATTCAGCAAGAGAGACGTTAAGTCCGTTACTTGGTGAAGCACCGGATGAGGAACTTGTTATGGAAATAGAGAAAATGGTTATGGAACATCCAGATGTAGTGGGGGTTCATGACATGGTAGTACATAATTACGGACCAGGAAGAATGATGATATCTCTTCATGCGGAAGTACCGGGAAATATAGATGTATATCAGCTTCATGATTCTATAGATTTAATTGAGTTTCAGATTAAGCAAAAATTTCACTGTGAGGCAGTAATTCATATGGATCCGATTGCTACGGATAATGAGTTAGTTATGAGTTTGCGACAGGAAATTGTTGAGCTGGTAAGACAGTATGATGAGCAGCTTACCATTCATGATTTTCGAATGGTTGCAGGGCCTACGCATACGAACCTTATTTTTGACGTGGTAGTTCCGCAGGGATACAAAAAGAGCGATGATGAGATATCTAATGAAATAGCAAAAATAATTAATCAGAAATGGGGTAATTATTTTGCCGTGATTAAAATGGAAAAACGTTATATCTAATACATAAAAATAGTGCGTGCCAGCGCACGCACTTTAGCAAGAATTTCTTACGAAATTCTTGTCTAACTACCACTACGTTACAGCAATTTCCTATTACATAAAAAAGAAGCGCTTCCTTAGAAGTGCTTCTTTGCTGCTTTAGAATCTAATTATTGCATTGGTTCTTGTGGATTATCCTTGCGGATTTCATCTAAATGATGCTTCATGTGACGTTCCATTTCAGAAAGTTCATTGGAATATCGAGTAAACGCATCTGTCGTTTCATCAGGAATCTCTCCCTTATAGCAGATGCGGTGTTCCATGCTTGCCCATAAGTCCATAGCAAGAGTACGAAGCTGAATCTCTACCGGATAATATTGCATACCTTCAATACGATATACTGGAATGCCAAGAACCATATGGTAGCTCTTATAGCCGGATGATTTTGGATAAGTAATATAATCACTTTCTTTAATAATCATTAAATCGGTCTGACTTTTTATCGCTGCTAATATATGGTACACATCATCGGTGAAATAGCAAATAACACGGATTCCGGCAATGTCAGTAAGAGTGTCTTTCGCTGCAAATGCTGTAATGGGAAGTTTTCTTGCAACAAGTTTATGCTCGATACTCTTTTTACTTTTGATACGTGATTGAATATTGTGAATCGGATAGTCGCGATATTTTTTTCGATAATCTTCATTGAGCCCTTTCATGCGAACCTCTAAACGGGTCATGGCTTCGCAGTATGGCTCAACAAGCTGATCGTACTCTTCCTGAGGGATATGTTCATTTGCTTTTTGTGCAACGTAAGCAGCATATCCATTAGGATCATTTTCATAACCTGTCAAGGTACTTACCTCCTGTACTGCCATAATATTTCTTTGCGGGCAGTAAAACTATTTCTTATAATTAATATAACCTATTCGGAAAATGAAAGCAATGAAAATGTATAAAATTAACAAAATATGACAAAAATCGACAAAATAATTGGCGAAAAGATACATAATAATTTGGCATAAGGTTGGTTTGTATAGTAAACTTTGTCGGTCTTAGAATCAATCGAAAAGTTCTTTGTCTTAAAAGAAAAATGTGATAAGATGGCAACAGGAGTATAGAAGGATAAAAGGAGGAAACATATGTTATTTGATAAGATTTATTATTGTGTTGCTCGTTTGGATGGTGATTATGCTTATCTGCAGAAAGAGGACGAGCCGGAAGCGGAATTAAAATGTGTTGCAAGGGCGCTCCTGCCACAGGAAATCGTAGAAGGCAGCAGCTTGGTATATGAAATGATGGAATATAATATGGTATAAATGGTGAGAAAGATAGATATCTTGGATAGGAAGGTATCTATTTTTTTAAAATAATAGGAAATTGTTGTTATGTAGTGGAAGCTAATTCGTATTGTGATTTGAAACAATATTGCTCAAAAACAATCGAACAAAACTCAAATAATCTAAAATGAGTAAAAAAAGTAGAAAAAGTAGAAAAATAACTGAAAACGAGTTATAATATGATACATAATAAAAAATGTGGATGTTTAGGAAATGGTTATTCCAAAAGTGTGATTCTGTGAGGTGTAATATGGCAGAAAAAACAATGAAAAAAGGACTTATTTTTACAAACGACAAATGTGTTGGTTGCAATAAGTGTATTAGTGTGTGTTCTTGTATGGGAGCAACAGTAGCAGACATCAATGAGAATGGCGATAATGTAATTTTAGTAGATGGTAATAAGTGTATTTCCTGTGGTGCTTGCTTTGATGTATGTGCTCATGGTGCAAGAGAATATCTAGACGATACAGAGGAGTTTTTTGAAGCTCTAAAGAGAGGTGAGAAGATTTCTGTTTTATTAGCACCGGCATTTCTTGCTAATTATCCAAAGGAATATGAAAGTGTATTAGGTGGTCTGAAGAAATTAGGTGTTAATCGTATTATTAGTGTTTCTTTTGGTGCTGACATCACAACGTGGGGATATTTGAATTATGTGAAACAGAATAATTTTGTAGGAGGTATCTCTCAGCCTTGTCCGGCCGTAGTGGCATATATTGAACGTTATGTGCCAGAGCTTATACCAAAACTGTTTCCGGTACAGAGTCCTATGATGTGTACTGCTATTTATGCCAAAAAGGTAATGGGTATTACTGATAAATTGGCATTTATTAGCCCTTGTATTGCGAAAAAATTAGAGATGACATCCGAACGTGGAAAAGGAATGATTTCTTATAATGTGACCTTTGAGCATTTGATGAGATATGTAAAAGAGAATCATATTCAAGGTCCTTCCTGTAAGGATGAGATAGAGTATGGACTGGGCTCTATTTACCCAACACCGGGGGGATTGAAGGAAAATGTATATTGGTTCCTTGGTGAAGATGTGCTAATTCGTCAGGTAGAGGGCGAAAAGCATATGTATCATTATTTAGAGAAAAATAAGGAAAAAATAGCAAAGGGTAGTAACCCATATCTGTTCTATGATGCATTGAACTGCTCGGCAGGATGTTTATATGGAACTGGAATTGATCCTATGAAGGGTGAAACGGATGAACCATTTACTACGATTATGGAGATACGGAAAAATAGTAAGAAAAAGTCTTTAACGAGTGAATGGTCAAAAAAATTAAAACCAAGCCAGCGCTTAAAAATGTTAAATAAAACGTTTAAGAAACTGGATTTGAATGACTATCTCTGTTCTTATACGGATCACTCCGAAGTGTGTAAATACCAAAAACCGTCTGACACACAAATAGATGCCATTTTTAGAGAAATGGATAAGAATACCAAGGCAGAAAAGGAAATCAATTGTTCCTGTTGTGGTTATGATACGTGTAAAGAGATGGCAATTGCTATTTTTAATGAGTTTAATCATAAGGAAAATTGTATTTATTACTTAAAGAAAGAAGTTGAGGTAGAGAAAGAGCATGCTCTTAGTTTGGCAAAGGATGTTGAGGACGAGAAAATAATTATTGAAGAGCAAAATGAGAAGCTTAAGATGATTGTAACAGAGGTAAATCGGGAAATAGAAGGAATTTATCATGCAGTTGATGAACTTTCAAAGGGAAATGGAAATACGGCTACAGAATGCACGGATATTTCAGGACGTGTACTTGCGGTAACAGAGTTCTGTGATACATTAATGGATTCTATGAAAGAGATAGATAAATTGGTGTCAGAGCTTGCCAAAAATAATGAAGATGTTGTATCCATTGCTTCTCAGACCAATCTTTTGGCATTGAATGCATCTATTGAGGCAGCAAGAGCAGGAGAGGCAGGACGTGGATTTGCAGTTGTTGCAGATGAGATAAATCATTTGGCAGGAAGCTCAAAAGAGACTGCCAATATGAGTCAGGTTTCTCAGGATAAGATTCAGAGTTCTGTAGAAGAGATTCAGAAGGGTACAGAAAAGATAGGTGAAGATGTAACGGAGATTAACGAACGTACTCAAAATCTTGCGGCAGCAGCAGAAGAGATTGCGGCATCATCAGATGTTATTGTGAGTGCGTTAAATGAAGTGAAAAAGAAGTTGAATTTATTAATTGAATAGAAAATAAGAAAAAGGCGTTTACTAAGATAATCGGATGGATACTTAGTAAACGCTTTTATTCGCATAATAAGTTATTGTAGTAAAAAAGAGCTATGATTAGAAGAATGGACAAATGTATTTCTTTTATCATAATATGGTTAGAAAGGAAATAATCAGGAGGCATTAATTATATGTATTCTTACATTGATATGCATTGTGATACACTGCTTCAGACATTGCATAAGGGGAGCAGTTTGCTGTATGAGAATGAAGGTATGCAGAGTTTGAAACTTATGCATGAGGCAAAGCAAATGTGCCAGTTTTTTGCTATTTTTTTTCCACCAAGGCAAGAGAATAAAGAAAATCCAACGCCTACGGATGAGGAATTTTTTCGCATTTTATGTAGAAACTTTTATGAAGAGATAGAGAAGCATCCGTATACAGTTGCATTTGCACATAATTATGATGATATAAGAAAAAACTGGGAAAAAGGACTTTCATCAGCAATTCTTACTGTTGAGGATGGCAGAATGGTAGATGGGAAGATGGAGAACTTGAAGATGCTTTATGAGCAGGGAGTTCGTGCTATTGCATTAACATGGAATTTTTCCAATTGTTTTGGTTATCCTAATTCTGAGGATAAAAGCATTATGCAAAAGGGGCTTACAGATTTTGGAAAGGATGCTCTTGCAGAAATGAATCAAAGGGGTATACTAATAGATGTGTCACATTTGTCGGATGGAGGATTTTATGATGTGGCTTTACTAAGCAAAAAGCCATTTATTGCTTCACATTCTAATTGCAGGGCATTAACGCCACATTCAAGAAATATGACCGATGATATGATACGCACACTGGCAGAACACGGCGGAGTGGCAGGATTAAATTTCTATTCAGAATTTGTCAACAGTCGTAGAGATGGCGTTACCAGTGTAGAGGATTTAGTGGCACATGTAATGCATTTTATAAAGATTGGTGGAGAGGATTGCATTGGAATCGGTACGGATTATGACGGCATAGAGAATGTTCCTGAGATTTCCAATCCCACACAAATGCTATTGCTATTTGATGCATTGCAGAAAAAGGGTGTAACACCGCGTCAGCTTGATAAGCTGGCAAGTGGAAATGTATTAAGAGTGATTAAGGAAGCGATGAAATGATTTTATTACAGCAAATGATGGTACTATTTATTATTATGATGATTGGCTATGTGTGTAGGCGGATAGGTTTATTTGGTCCTGAGTCAAGTAAACTGTTATCGGGAATTGTTGTCAATGTGGCAAATCCGGCGTTGATTCTGTCTTCTACGATTAATAAGGAAACCACCATACAAGGGAAAGAATTAGCATTGACAATAGGGCTCGCAATCAGTTTTTATGTGGTGCTTTTAGTAGTTGCAGAGATTATTCCAAGACTGTTGCGTGTTGAGAAAAATGATTATGGCGTTTATAAAGTAATGGCAGTATTCTCAAATATCGGCTTTATGGGCTTTCCACTGCTTACGGCTATGTATGGAAATGAATCTCTGCTTTATGCGTCTCTATTTTTGATACCATATAATGTCTTAATCTATACTTATGGCGTAGGAGCTTTAAGTAAAAAGGAAGAAAGTGAAAAACAGGAAAAGAAAGCGATACCATGGAAAGATATCTTTAATATTGGAGTTATTGCATGTATTTTTTCTGTAATTCTATATCTTACAAGGCTTCGCGTGCCACAAGCAATTGAAGATGTAGCAAATACACTGGGCAATCTGACCGCACCATTGAGTATGATGGTTATCGGTGATGCGATGTCACAGATGAATATAAAAGAATTGCTAAAAGATAAAAAGCTAATGATTTTTACAGGCATTAAGCTTCTTATTATTCCGATTATCGGACTGTTTATTGTAAAGCAGCTAGGATTGAATGATATGCTCTTAGGAGTATGTCTGGTTATGCTCTCTACGCCGGTTGGTAGTATGACTGCCATGCTTGCACAGCAGTATGATGGGAACTATGAGCTTGCTTCCAAGGGAGTTGCTCTGACAACGTTATTGTCGGTGGTTTCTATGCCGATCGTATCCATGATTATGGGAATATAGTATGAAAAGTAATTCTAGTCACTCGCAGCAAAGGCTGCTTCGCGAAGAATTACTAATTTCATACGGCAAATTTGTGCCTGCGCAAGGTGCTAAAAGCACCTGTAAAGTTTGCAGTTGCTAGAACAGACATGAGGAATAGTGTGAAAATGAAAAAATCATCGAGAAGAATATAAATTTTTCTCGATGATTTTTTATTTTTCGTTTATGCAAAAAGATAAAGAAATTATTTATGACTGCATGAGCAAATATACAAAGTAAGCGCCATAGCAGAGTAACATGATGATACCACCCATACGTGTTAATTTCTTAGTCTTTAATACGCAAATCCAGAGTAATATAGCTGCAAAAATAGCAATAGCAGAATCAATTAAGAAGTTTGCAGCAAATGGAACAGGAATAATCAAGGCAGTTGTACCGATTACAAATAAGATATTGAAAATGTTACTTCCTACGATATTACCGATTGCGATATCAGCACTTCCCTTCTTTGCGGCGGTAACAGAGGTTACAAGCTCAGGAAGAGAGGTTCCGAGTGCAACGATGGTAAGTCCGATAAAGCTTTCACTTAAACCAATCATTTTTGCAATAGCAGTTGCACTATCTACTGTAATGTTACTTCCCCAAACAATAATCACGGCACCTACAATACCACTAAGTAAGAGGAAAATAGGACTTCTATTTTCTTCGTCCTCTTCATCGCTTCCCTTTTTAGCAAGACGGAACAGATAAGCGAGATAGAGAATAAACAAAGCCCATAGAATAACACCTTCCAGTCTGCT
Source organism: Lachnospiraceae bacterium (assembly GCA_036310845.1). Taxonomy (GTDB): domain Bacteria; phylum Bacillota; class Clostridia; order Lachnospirales; family Lachnospiraceae; genus COE1. The sequence goes on from JAXJRB010000215.1 coordinate 13,995, forward strand.
AATACTTCCGCCGGTGTAGCCCATAGCAAGGAATGCAACAGAAATGAAAATCAAGTAAGGAATCTCATATTTCACAGTGGAATCCTGAATAGCAATGGCTATAATGGCAGCAGTGATACCTAAGATAACAAAAACATTCATAATGTTACTGCCGACTACGTTACCAATAGAAATTCCTGCATTTCCTTTGAGTGCAGCAGTGATACTAACAGCAGCTTCCGGAGCACTTGTTCCCATGGCAACAATGGTAAGACCAACAACCAACTGAGGAATACCAAACTTTCTGGCAATACCGGCAGCACCCTCCACAAACCAGTCAGCGCCTTTAATCAGCATGACAAAGCCGACAATTAATAGTACTAATTGTAATAAAAAGTCCATAATAAAAGATCCTTTCTCTTGTAATAGTAAGAACCGAATAAAAATGTAATTCGTTCGTTAAAACAGATAAAGAATATTTTAGCAGATTAAAAGAGGGCTTACAACTAATATTTGGTAAAGAATATTCAAAAAAGGATAAGGAATAATTACAAGGAAAGAACAATAGGGTGTTTTGATTGTTAAGGTTTTCATGTAATATATAGTTATGTAAACTGGTTTAAAATGATTACCATTTATTTAAGTTTTAGCAAGAAGGAATAAGGTAAAAGGTGGTTTGATGATAAACATTGCAATATGTGATGATGAACAAAAGTATTTAATTAGAATGCAGGAGCTTATACAAAGCATCATGCAGAAGGAACAAATAGAAGAATATAAGCTAGCGTTGTTTTCATCTGCGAAGGAGCTGAAAGAAAAGATAGCGGAAAGACAGGAGTATCAGGTTATATTCTTGGATATCAATATGCCACAGATGAGTGGCTTAGAATTAGCACAGGAAATCCGAGAATATGATAAGGATGTAATTCTGGTATTTACAACGGCATTCCTGGACTATGCCATTGAGGGATACCGTTTAAATGTATTACGTTTTCTATTAAAGGACATGCTGGAACAGCTATTACCTGAATGTATGGATGCCGTATTGAGAAAGCTCCAATTACATACCAAAACAATCACTTGTTCTTTTATAGAAGGAGAGTAGACGATTCCGATAGCAGACATTTGTTATATAGAAAGTCAGAAGCATAAGCTTTGTTTTGAAGTAAGGAATCAGGAGAGACAGCAGTATTCATTATATGAGAAGTTGGACAATATAGACAATCAGTTTGCCCAGTATGATTTTATAAGGATTCATAAAAGCTTTTTGGTGAATGTGATGTATATAAAAGCGATTCGAAATTATAAAGTAACGTTGCAGGGAGGAGAAGAACTTCCCATACCAAGAGAGAGATTTCAATCAGTAAAAGAAAAATACTATTCGATAAAGGGTGATTTGCTATGACAGAATATATTTACTGGTGCTGATATTGAAAAAAAGTTTTTGTCTAAAAAATGGCGAGGAAGTGGAGAAGAGGAAGAGCAATTTGGTGTACATTGCCAGTTTACTGTTAAAGATGATAATAATATAACTATACATGATAGTCAGCTATCATCAGGAAATTCGTTTGACTGATTTATAAGATAAAAAATAATGGATCATAAAAAAGAAAGAGTTGTTGTAATTAAAGTGCAACAACTTTTATAACTATTAAGAAGGTATAGAAATGTATAATCAAATTGCTAAAATACTAAAAGAAAAATATAATGGAAAATTAATAAAGAAAACGTATAGATATAGTATATTTTATATTGATGATACTGAAATATTAGATAGCCTTTTTAATTTTAGGGAAAAAGAGCGGCATAAATATAATGCTTATCGATTAAAAAATAGAAGAGAAGACTTAGAGTATCAAGAAAACACACTGATTGGAAAATTGCTTATTATAAAGATATATTTTAACAATAATAAATCTTTTGCATTAACACCATCGTGTGAAGAAATGGAAGATATCATAAAATCAATTTTAAAATAAGCCATTATAGAGGAATTGAGAAAAAAGAGAATAGTAAGACTACCAATGCAGTTAGTTGATAGTTATAAGATGAAGAGAAAGAAATTGAAAAATGGCTAGAATACTTTGAAATTGACTATTTAAGACAATATATGAATAAAATGTTAGATTGTAACAATTTATCAGGAGGAGAAAAACAGAAAATGCTAGAATATTTAAAGAAAATCAAAGATAGTAGTATAATTATTATTATTTCACATGATAATGAAGTATTAAGCAACTGTGATATGATAGTTACTTTATAAGACAAAAATTATAAGCTTGATAGGAGTGCTATAATTATGAAAATATTGATTAGTGTGGGTCCTATAATTGGTGTATTGGTAATAGTGTTTTATACAAAAGGTATACAAATATATGCACATGTAAAAGGAGAGAAAAAGATAGGTGGTATTTATAAAAAAATTTACCATTGGCTTATATTGATAGAAGTGCTTATTTGTGTTATTAGCATAGCGGTTCCAAGTATCACAGGAACAAGTTATCTGATGGACGGAATGACCGATGAGGGAAAAATAATAAATACAAATGAGATGTTTAAGATATCATATAAGGAATCTAATAGAGGATACAGTAATACAATTGAATTAGATGAAGTAGAATTCAATAATTTAGTTGTAAAATGTTCATGTGAAGAAGGAAAGGTTTTTTTGCGAATTATACAAGATAGTAACATGAAGGAAATTGATATCACTAATATGGATGCAGTACTTGATTTGGCAGGATTTGAACCTGGACGAATAACCTTTACAGTAGTTAATGAAGAAGCCAAGAATGTTAAATTTCAGATGAAGTGGTAATATAAAATATATGTTTGATAATAGACAAAATGAATAGGATATCGTATGCTTTAGTAAAAAGCGAAACGGAATCCAAAATATGAAAAAAATATTTTTAATTACTCTGCTTATAACAACCTTTTTATATGGCTGTGCAGATGCTTCCGCTGAGGAAGTGCAGCCGTTTTCTACATATGAATGGGAAAGCATAGCTGTGGAAACACCGGATAAGCCATTAGTGCCGATAACTTATGAAAAAAATACCTACGATACCTTAAATGTAGCAACATATTTAACGAAAATCGGTGATACCTATTTTCTTGCAGACTGCTATCATAATCAGATTCTTTTCCATGACAATTTGGAAAGCCCGATTACAGAGTGGAAGATTTTAACAAAGGATGTGCACTATGCGCATACCATAGCTGGAGATGGAACGGTGCTGTTGATTGATGATACGGATAATAATAGAATTGTAGTTTTCGAAAATACGGGAAAGGGCTATGTGCAGACTTTAGCTTTTGACGGAGTTGGCATGAAGCCGCATTTTGTACAGTATGATGAAAAGCGACAGACCTTTTATGCATGGAGCTCTATAACAGGAGAGATGTATTATTTTAAGAGAGATACCACCACGAATGACGTTTATATTGAGAAAATCTTAAAGATAGATGAGTTGTTTGGGGTGTATGTAAGGTCTTTTACGATAATCGAAGATGATATTTATTTTATCTCAGGTCATAATAACCAGAAGATCATTCGCGCCAATGCAGATACGCTTGAGATTTTAGAAACCTATAAGGTTACACCTGAGATTGCGGGGATGGTACAGCTGGTACAGATACAGGACTATTTTTACCTGACCATATCAACAGACAATCAGGAGAATCAGGATGCCGCGACCATTATTCGAACAAAGGATTTGCACAGTCTGGCAAATGGCGAATATGAGGATATCTATGAGTGTTTTGGAATCAGTGGTGGAACGCCTTATTATATTACTGAAATAGACGGCAGATATTATATGGCACATCATAGAACGAGCGAGAATATCATAGCGTTTGACGTGATATATAATGAGGTAGAGAATGTGGAGATTCTATATTAAAGGCAAAGGGAGTGTTCTAAGTGGACATTCTCTTTTTTTGGTTTTAAAAAGGAATCAAAAATTATGTTAATTCTGTATTGACAGTATTGTGCGTTGGTGGTATGGTTAATTACATAAGTAATGAACCTAAGAACCAAAATAGAAAAAGGAGGTTGAGAGCAGAAATGCATGAGGTTTTGAATCAGGAGAAATCCATCTATCTTCAGATTAGTGAAATGATAGAAAAAGATATTCTTCGGGATATTATTTTGGAAGAAGAGAAGGTGCCAAGTACCAATGAGCTGGCAAAGCTTTATGCGATTAATCCTGCAACAGCGGCAAAGGGAATTAATATACTGGTAGACAACGGAGTGTTGTATAAAAAGAGAGGGATAGGTATGTTTGTGGCAACGGGAGCGAAAGAAAAGATAAGAAAGAAGAAGCAGGAAGAGTTTGCGGATAAATATCTGAAAATGCTAATTGTAGAAGCAGAAAGTATTGGAATTGGAAAAAAAGAGCTTATTGAGCTGATTGAAAAGAATATGTAATGAAAATATGAAAAGAAGAGTGTAGTGTGAAAAATAAATTTTTCACTTACGAACATAGTTCGTAATGCAAATATTGTGCCTGCGCAAGGTGCTAAAAGCACCTGTAAAGTTTGCAGGTGCAGGAAAGGTATGGGTATTATTATGAATAATGAAGGATTAATATGTAAAGACATTGTAAAAATCTATGGACAAAAGGAAGTGTTGAATCACGTTGATTTAACGTTGGAAAAAGGCAAAATATATGGCCTTATCGGAAGAAATGGTGCGGGAAAGACTACCTTGCTTTCCATTTTATCAGCGCAGAATCCGGCTACACAGGGAACAATAACCTATAACGGGATGCCGGTGTGGGAGAATAGAAAGGCATTAGACCATATTTGCTTTTCCAGAGAAATAAATCCACTGAATGCACAGGGAGCACAGAATACGTATCGAATTAAAGATTATTTGGAGATTGCTTCTCTTTTTATGCCTAACTGGGATAAAGATATGGCAAAGCATTTGGTGGAGAAGTTTGAATTAGATGCCAAGCAGAAAGTTAGTAAACTGTCAAAAGGTATGATGTCTATGGTGACAATTATTATTGCACTTGCCAGTAAGGCGGATTTTACCTTTTTGGATGAGCCGGTAGCGGGCCTTGATGTTGTGATGAGAGAGTATTTCTATAAAGTATTATTAGAGGAATTTACAGAGAGTGGCAGAACCTTTGTTGTTTCCACACATATTATTGAGGAAGCGGCTGATATTTTTGAAGAAGTTATCATATTGGATAAAGGAAAGATTGTATTAAAGCAAAATACACAAGACTTATTAGACAGTTGCAGACATATCAGTGGAAAAGCAGAAGAAGTGGATGCTATGACAGCGGGTATGAAGGTATTACATGAGGAGAAGCTGGGAAGAAGTAAAGGAGCTACGGTTATGCTTTCGCCGGAAAAAATGCTTTACAATACACCAGAGGTAGCAGTTCAGCCGGTAAGCTTACAACAGGTTTTTGTGGCTATGTGTGGGAAAGAGATGGAGTAGGAGAAAGGCAAGGTTATTCGTATGGCGGAATTAAGAAATAGTTTGATTTACTGGGGACGAAGTATGGAGAAGTATTTTATGCTTATGCTGGTGATTCCTTTGGCTACGGCTGTTGGTATGAGCGTTATGAGTGGAGAAGTGGATTTTGAATACATTCTATTTTACGTTCCATTGATTTTTTCCATATCTATATTGGCAATCGCGTTTCAAAATATTACAGCGGCATTATCCAATATTATTGCGTTGGGTGCTACCAGAAAAGAAGGTTTTCTAGGAATGCAGATATCTTTTCATTTACTGGTGTTGCAGGAAATGATCATAAACGCTGTAATCTTATGGTTGTTACCGGATGTATTTGCCGTAGATAAAATAACGATTGGAACGTTTATCGCGGCATTATTTATTCTTGCCTGCGCGTTTGGAAATGTGATTAATGTAGTGGTTATGCGTAGTGGGATGAATAAAGCAAAGATTGTATATATTGCAGAACTTCTTGTAATTGCTATGATAGATATCTTTGTTTTGCAAATATGTGAATATATAGCAATTCCATTTTTAGGGACGATTAGTTTTATCACATTTGTGTTTGGTATAGCGCTTGATGTTATAGCTACAGGGATGTGTAATAAGGCCGTGAAAGAGTATGAGGTGTGTGTATAAATGATGAAAAATATTTGTAGTGTGTGGAAAATAAACAAAAAAGAACGAATCATTATGCTACTTACTTTAATCGTTTGCGGCATAATCGGAATGGGTATGATGTTATTGCTTTGTTTTACAGAAGTGGAACTCCCTTTTTTAGCGCTAGGTGCTATTTTTGCTGTGGTGTTATGGATGCTTATTAATTTGTGTCTGAGTCTTTTTAGCTATCAGAATACTTTTGACTTGATTGTTTCCATGGGATGTCGTAGAAAAGATTTCATTATTTCTCAGATTATAACGGTGTATATAAATATGCTGTTCGAGCTTGGCGTAATTGGCTTTATTTATCTGATAGAGAAGATGTTATATCGATTCGTGTATTCTGCTTATGGAATCGACGACATCACTTCATATTTATGGAAGCCTAAGATGATATGGATCCTTTTTATGCTGATTCCTGCGTGTCGTCTTTTGGTGGGGGCATTGATTCTAAAATACAAGAAAAAAGCATTTTGGATTCTATGGGCTATTTGGATGGTGTGTTCTCTTGGTTGTGGAAGATTCATTACTTATTTATTAGAGAATCAACAAAGCTGGATTGTGGTAGTTATTACAAATGTAATGAATATGTCTATCGGAGTACAAATGCTTTTTGCCTTGGTGTTGACGAGTGCAATGTTAGCTGTAACATATTTTCTTTCAAGAAAACATGCAGTATTTATGTAAAAACGTGTATAGAATATATATTTATGATATACAATATACAATATTGCAATTAAAAGGAAAATATAGTAAAATAGATATCTTGTTGAGAATAAAAAGTAAATACAATATGTAAACTTATGTGTTTTTATGAGAATGTTAGAAGAGAGAGACCATTATGGTTCGTGTTATTGGGGGATAAACTTATGAAGAGATATAAGATAAAAAGAAGTTTACGCAAACAGGATAGTATAATTCTATTTGTATTGATATCATTATTTACTATATTAACGTTAGTGGTTGCGATAGGAACGCGAGGGTATAAGGACAAGCAAATTAATCTTATTTGCAACAGCATGAGTATTCTAGGAAACAACCAAAAAGATCAGTTTCAGCAATTTATTAATAATAAGATTACTATATTAGAGGGATTAACTCAATATCCGGAAATATATGAAATGAATAGGCAAGAGCAAGAGAGTTTTCTTAAGGGAAAGGCTGAAAAGTTTGGATTTAATCATATATTTGTAGTGGGCAATGAGGGAATTGGTTTCTATTTTGATGAAAATACAATCGCTGATCACCGAGAGGAACCATTTTATTATGATATTATGGAGCACGATACTTTTATAACAGAGCCATTTATAATAGAAGATGGAATTATTACAACCGTGAGTGTTTCTATTTATCGTGATAACAAAAAACAAGGAGTGCTTTGTGGAGCAGTTTTGCTAGATGAGATTGCCAATATGTTTGCCGAGTATGAATTGGTTATGGAAGGAAAAATGTTTCTGATTAATAGAAGGGGACATTATTTAGTAGCAGATGATGAGACAAAAGTAACGAATCAAGTAAGTATTTTCCAAGAGAAGAATTCAGATACGACTTTAATTAAGGAAGCATTTGCAGATAAGAAAGATAAACTTGGAAACATGGTATTGAACGGACGAAAGTGGAAGACGCATATTACATATTTACCGGGATTTGATTGGAGTATTGTTCAATGCATTGACAGTAAAATGTTTTCTAAGGATATGAATTATTATGATTTGTGGAGAAATGGTTCCGTTATAATTATTTTATTGATTATGCTTTGCGTTATTAGGATTATTTTACACTGGCATCGCAGTGCTGCTAAGATAAATATAGATACTTTAACAAAATGTAACAGTCGAGTGGCGATGCAAGAGTTGATAGAAGATTTAGAGCAGGAATATGATAAGAGTATTACAATCGTTTTCTTTGATCTTAACAAATTTAAGCAGGTGAATGATGTGTATGGCCATGATGAGGGAGACCGCATATTATGCACATTTAGTGCAGTTTTAATGGATACATATAAAGACTATGCGCAAATAGGAAGAATCGGAGGCGATGAGTTTGTGGCAATCGCAGTCGATGTTGAGGAAGAAAAAATAATACAACTGGCGATTCAGGTCAATCAGAAGCTTCAAGAAAAGGAAGAAGAGTTAAAGCTACCATGTGAAGTAAGTACTTCTTATGGTTATGCCAGCAGGAAAAAAGGAAGTAAGTATATGCTTTCGGAGATTATGAAGTTGGCAGACGAAAGTATGTACCGATATAAAGAAGAAATGCATAAACAAATCAAAATGTAAAAACTGTGCTAAAAATTTTGATATTTACAAAAGCTATAAAGAGTGATAAATTAATATTATATATACATTTAACGTAATTATGAAGGTACTGAGTAATTACGATTTAACATGTGAAAAGCGATGACGAAGAGAGTAAGTATATGGTATTCCTACAGAGAACATCCTACTGATAATAACAGGGCTGCGAGGGATGAGAAGAAAGTATGCTGAACATGGCTTCTGAGCAGCGCACCGAGCCGGTTAGGTAAGGCTGCGACAGGGTTCGCCCGTTATAGCGACAGAGTATAAAGCGAAAGCGAGTACTTGCGGAGGTTTTGTTTGTGAGAACAAAACGAACTAAGGTGGTAACATGAGTAATAGCTCGTCCTTATTTAGAGAATAGGGACGAGTTTTTTTAATGTAATAGGAAGGAGAATAGAAACATGCAAAACAAAGGAAAATATTACATGACAACAGCAATTGCTTATACATCCGGTAAGCCTCATATTGGTAATACGTATGAGATTATTCTGGCAGATGCAATTGCAAGATACAAGAAGGCAGAGGGCTATGATGTTTATTTCCAGACAGGAACTGACGAGCATGGTCAGAAGATTCAGGAGAAGGCTGAGGCAGCAGGCATCACACCAAAGGAATTTGTAGATGGGGTAGCTGGAGATGTTAAGAGAATCTTTGATCAGATGAATACTTCTTATGATAGCTTTGTTCGTACAACCGATGAAGATCATGAGAATTGTGTAAAGAAGATTTTTAAGAAGTTATATGATAAGGGAGATATTTACAAGAGCTCTTATGAAGGTCTTTACTGTACTCCATGTGAGTCTTTCTGGACAGAATCTCAGTTAGTAGATGGTAAGTGTCCTGACTGTGGAAGAGAAGTAAAGCCAGCCAAGGAAGAAGCATATTTCTTCAAGATGAGCAAGTATGCAGATCGTTTAATCGAATATATCAATACACATCCTGAATTTATTCAGCCGGTTTCCCGTAAAAATGAGATGATGAATAACTTCTTGCTTCCGGGCTTACAGGATTTATGTGTATCCAGAACATCCTTTAGCTGGGGTATTCCGGTAGATTTTGATCCAAAGCATGTTGTATACGTATGGCTTGATGCATTAACCAACTATATTACAAAGATTGGTTATGATCCAGATGGTTCTAGCGAGTTATTTAATAAGAATTGGCCTGCAGATCTTCACTTAATTGGTAAGGATATTGTTCGTTTCCATACGATTTACTGGCCTATTTTCTTAATGGCATTAGATCTTCCATTACCAAAGCAGGTATTTGGTCATCCATGGCTCTTGCAGGGCGGTGACAAGATGAGTAAGTCTAAGGGTAATGTGATTTATGCGGATGATATGGCTAATTTATTTGGTGTAGATGCAACACGTTACTTCGTTCTTCATGAGATGCCATTTGAAAACGATGGTGTGATTACATGGGAGCTTGTTGTAGAGCGCTTTAATTCAGACCTTGCAAATATCCTTGGAAATTTAGTAAACCGTACCGTTTCCATGAGCAATAAATATTTTGACGGTATCGTAAAGAGTACCGGAGTAACAGATAGCTTTGATGAGGACTTGAAGGCTGTAGTAACAGGAACAAAAGCAAAGGTAGCAGAGAAGATGGATAAGCTTCGTGTTGCAGATGCAATTACTGCAGTATTTGATTTATTCAGACGTTGTAACAAGTATATCGATGAGACAACACCTTGGGTTCTTGCAAAGGATGAAGCAAGCAAGGATAGATTAGCAGAAGTTCTTTACAATTTGACAGAGTCTATTACAATTGGTGCAAGCTTACTTCACAGCTTCTTACCAGAGACAGCAGAGAGAATTGCAAAGCAGTTAAATACAACGTTACGTGAATTTGATGATTTAGAGAAGTTTGGCTTATATGAAAGCGGAACAAAGGTAACAGAAACTCCTGAAATCTTATTTGCAAGATTAGATGCAAAGGAAATTATGCCAAAGGTTGAGGAGATTCAGGTTAGACAGAAGGCAGAGTATGAGGCAGAACAGAGAAAGCTTAATGGAGAGGAAGCACCAGCAGAAGCAGAAGCTGTCATTGATATCGAGGCAAAGGAAGAAATATCTTATGATGACTTTGCAAAGATGCAGTTCCAGATTGGTGAGATTATTGCTTGTGAAGCAGTTCCAAAGTCTAAGAAGCTGTTATGTAGTCAGGTAAAGATTGGAAGTCAGGTAAAGCAGATTGTATCAGGAATCAAGGCACATTACACACCGGAAGAAATGGTTGGTAAGAAGGTAATGGTTCTTGTAAACTTAAAGCCTGCAAAGCTTGCAGGAGTTGTGTCTGAAGGTATGTTATTATGTGCAGAGGATGCAGAAGGCAATCTTGCATTAATGACTGCAGAGAAGCCAATGCCATCCGGAGCAGAGATTTGTTAATATTCAGAGCTATGTGAATGAATGAAATCAGATCGAGTAAGCCTTCTTGCAGAGAGAGCATTTCATTCATTCAAGCTAAAAGCAGTGCGAACGAGGAGTAAGTGTGAAAAATGGAAGCAATTTTATTTGATTTAGATGGAACTTTGTGGGACTCTGCAGACGGAGTATTAAAGACCTGGAATATGGTAATTGCAAAGCATCCGGAATGCAACCGAGGTCTGCTGACAGAAGAGGAGCTTGCCGGTTATTTTGGACTTCCAATGAAGGAGATTGCAAACCGTATGTTTTCTCACAGTACAGAGGAAGAAAAAGAGGTTCTTATGGAAGAGTGCTGTAAGCTGGAGAATGAATATTTGGCAGAGCATGGTGGAATTTTGTTTCCAAAGCTGGCAGAAACGCTGGAGATTCTTCGTAAAGAGTATAAACTGTTTATCGTAAGTAATTGTCAGTCAGGCTATATTGAGAGCTTTATCAAAGCACATAAAATGGAAGCATACTTTGATGATATTCAGTGCTGGGGCGACAATATGGTGCCAAAGGGTGAGAATAATAAACTCATTATGCAGAGAAATGGTATCACACGAGCCGTTTATGTAGGTGATACGAGTGGAGATGAGCAGTCAGCCAGAGTAGCAGGTATTCCATTTATATTTGCAGCATATGGTTTTGGTGAAGCGGTAAAACCGGATTATACCATAAATGCTTTTGAAGAATTACCAGCTGTAATGGCAACGATGTAAGATAATATATGAAACAGAAAAAGGACAAGGATGCGTAAAGCATCTTTGTCCTTTTTGAGAAAATAGGTGTATTAATCTTTTATGGAAGTTTTTTCCAATGTAAAAATAAATTCTGTTCCAACGCCTTCGGTACTTATGACGTTAATATTTTCGTTATGGGAATGGATAATCTCTTTTGTAATCGAGAGACCAAGTCCGGTTCCTTTCTTATCTTTTCCACGTGATAAATCTGTTTTATAAAAACGATCCCAAATTTGTTTTATATTGTCCTTTGGAATGCCGATACCGTTATCCTTTACGGATACCAGTAGCTTATTGGATTTTTCAATGGTTTCAATCTTAATAGAAGAGTTCTTATGACTGAACTTAATTGCATTATCAACCAGGTTGTAGAGAACCTGTTGAATTTTAACAACATCAGCATTAACAAACATCTTTTCATCTGTTAAGACAAGTTCGATGGTAATGAGCTTGTTACGGCAGGTGCCTTCAAAGGATGCAGCGGTGTTCTTAATAATCGGGTTAATATCAAAGTCTGTTCTGTCAAGAATCATCCCTTTGGTATTTAGATTATTCAGAGTCAGAAGCGAATTGGTCAGTTTGGTTAATCGATCCGTTTCATTTAGTACAACGCCAATGTATTTTTCGTGAAGCTCTGGTGGAATGGTTCCATCCTGCATCGCTTCCAAATAGCCTCTCATAGAGGTAAGTGGAGAACGGAAATCGTGAGAAATATTGGCAACAAGCTGTTTTTGATTATCCTCACTTTTCGCAACCTCGCTTGCCATATATTGTAACGAAGCGGCCAGATAACCGATTTCGTCTTCACTATCGACCTGAAACTCATAGCGGAAGTTACCAATTGCATACTGCTCAGTTGCATGGGTAATCTTTCGAAGAGGAAGATACACTAGCTCTGTAAAAAAGAGTAAGATAATCAAGGATAATAAAAATAGGATAACCAGTGTTAAATATGAAATATTTAATAAATTATTACAGGATGCTTCCAGCTCAGACATAGAAGCATGAATGACCACATAGCCTTTAACCTTGTACTGTGCAGTAATGGGAGCAAAAGCAGAAATCATATCCTCATGAAACATACCGAAAAAATTACCAACAGTATAAAAGGAATTGCCTGTAATGGTTGGATTAAAATTTGGTATTGTGACAGGATTCTCAATGTCTAAGGATTCGCTAGAATTCAAAACAATCAGACCCGAGGGATTTACAATCCATACAGAGGCATCCAGAAAGGTATCAATAGCTTTAATCTGGCGCCATACAGATTCCAAAGTAATCTCGCTGTTATAAAGGTCTGCGGCATAGGAATTTGATACCAGCATAGCTTCTTGATATAATGCGTCTGCTCTTTCTCTTTTTAAGTGTTCCAGTGTCATGCTGGAAGTAAAGGTTGCTACTACAACAAAGCCGAAAAAGCCAAAAATCAGGTAAGCAAGTACAAATTTTAAATATAGAGTACGTTTCATGGTAGTACCTCTCTAAAATCATAGGTTTAAAAATTTTTGTAATTATTCAGTACCTTCATAGTTACGAATTTTTTACTTCAAACTTGTAACCAATTCCCCAAATGGTAGCAATCTTCCAAGACTCATGATCTTTGATTTTTTCACGAAGACGCTTGATATGAACGTCAACCGTTCTAGTGTCACCAATATATTCATAGCCCCAAATTTGGTCAAGCAACTGCTCTCTTGTAAATACATGATTTGGAGAAGCAGCAAGGAAATAGAGTAATTCCAATTCCTTTGGAGGCATATCGACCGTGTGTCCATTATAAATAACGGAATAATTGGTAAGATTAATAGTCAGATTTGGATAGCTTACCTGTTTTGAGGCTGGATTCTCTTTTACAGGTGCAGCGGTCTTATAACGACGAAGAACGGCTTTTGCTCTTGCGACCAGTTCTTTTGTATCAAAAGGCTTTTCCATATAGTCATCTGCGCCAAGTTCCAGACCTAGAACCTTATCAAAGACTTCTCCTTTTGCGGAGAGAATGATAATCGGAGTTTGGGATTTCTGGCGAATTTCACGACATACCTGATAACCATCAATGCCTGGAAGCATCAAGTCAAGGATAATCAGGTCAGGAGCAAAGGTATCAGCAGTTTTGAGGGCAGATTCTCCATCATATACAATCTGGGTTTCAAAGCATTCCTTTGTCATGTACAAGGAAATCAGCTCGGCAATATTTTCATCGTCATCGACAATTAAGATTTTTTGTTTATTTACCATAGTATATAACCCTTCTTTCTGTTTTCTATTTAAACTCTGCAATGGTAACGCCAGCATCACCTTCGCCAAATTCACCAAGGTGAAATGATTTGACATAGGAAATGCTCTTAAGGTGTCTTTGAACAGCAGCTCTTAATGCTCCGGTTCCCTTTCCGTGTACAATACGTACGCTTGGAGCATGTGACAGATACGCATCATCTAAATATTTATCCAATTCTGCAATTGCTTCATCAACGGTACGTCCCAAAAGATTGATTTCCATGGAGAAGGATTTTGTTTTCGCGGCACCAATTTTACTGCTTGAACTACGTGCAGAAGGTGAATATTTGGAGTTTGGAGTTGGGGTCAGGGCATCTTCGTTGATTAATACGAGGTCACGTAGATTTACTTTGGAACGGATAATACCACATTGTACAAAAAGATCGCCCTTTGCATCTGGCTTGGATGAAACCGTTCCTTTTAGTCCCATGGAAACAACCTTTACCATGTCACCAAGCTTAAGCTGTGTTGCTTTTAAAATCTTATGTGTAGGTTGTTGAGCCGCTTGAGTCAACTTAGAATTCTTCTCGCTAATCTTATCACGTACCTTGGTTCTTGCCTTTTCCATATCCTTCATAGAGGTATTGGAATTGTATTTCTGGAAGTTACGAATGGTCTCATCAGCGACATCCTTAGCTTCCTGTAAAATCGTGCGTGCTTCTTCGTTTGCCTCACGAAGAATACGTTCTTTCTGAGAATCCAGTTTTTCCTGCTTTTGTGTCAGCTTATCCTTTAAGGAGCTGATTTCCGCTTTGTAGCTTGCAATTTCCGCACGCTCCGCTTCGATGGTCTTACGACTTGCCTCTAAGTCAGCAAGTAAGTCTTCAAAGCTTTCGTCTTCTTCGCTGATATGCTCCTTTGCAGAGTTAATGATCTCATCGGAAAGTCCGAGCTTAGAGGAAATGGCAAAGGCATTACTTTTTCCCGGAATACCGATTAATAATCGGTAAGTAGGACGAAGGGTTTCGACATCGAATTCACAGCAGGCATTTTCTACATAAGGAGTGGATAAAGCAAACACCTTTAATTCACTATAATGTGTGGTTGCCATGGTACGAATACCTTTATCGTGCAGATGCTTTAAAATAGCAATTGCCAATGCAGCACCTTCGGTTGGGTCAGTACCGGCACCAAGCTCATCAAAGAGACATAAGGAATTTTCATCTGCATTTTCTAAAATGGAGATGGTGTTTGTCATATGCGCAGAGAAAGTAGAAAGATTCTGCTCAATACTCTGTTCATCACCAATATCAGCATATACTTCATGGAAAACGGCTAATTCAGAACGGTCTAATGCAGGAATGTGAAGTCCTGCCTGTCCCATGAGTGTAAAAAGTCCAACGGTTTTTAAGGAAACGGTTTTACCGCCTGTATTTGGACCGGTAACAACTAATAAATCAAAATCATGACCAAGCATAATATCAATCGGAACCACTTTTTTCTTATCCAGCAATGGGTGACGTCCCTTGCGGATATGAATATAGCGATTGGTATTGAATAATGGTCTGGAAGCATTCATATCAATGGCAAGAGAAGCTCTTGCAAAGATAAAATCAAGCTGTGTAAGAATTTTAAAGTTCTGCATCAGCTCCTCGGTATGTTCACCGGCTTGCGCACTAAGAGTAGCTAGGATGACTTCGATTTCATCCTGTTCCTGAAGTGCAAGCTCTTTTAACTGATTGTTTAGATTAACAATTGCCGCAGGCTCAATAAAAAGAGTAGAGCCGGTAGAGGACTGATCGTGAACCATGCCCGGAACATTACCTTTATGCTCAGCTTTTACAGGAATACAATAACGATTATTACGCATAGTAATAACCGCATCCTGTAAATAGGTCCGGTAGCTTGTATTTACCATATTGTTTAACTGGGAATGTATTTTATCATTGGTTTGTTGAATGCTTCTTCGGATATGCTTCAAGGTGGAGCTTGCATCATCAGCAACCTCTTCCTCGGAAATCAGACAACGGTTAATTTCATTTTGAAGAGGAGTAAGAGGCTCTAATGCATTGAAAAGAGGCTCTAAGCTGTCTGTGATATCTTCGTCGCGTTCTCCTCTGGAAAATGCCTTTGCTTTGGTTGCACAGGCAAGAGAGGCTGCAATTTTTAATAATTCCGGTGCGGAAAGGCTGCTTCCAATATCAAGAGATTTCATGCTAAAGCTAATGTCCTTGTTTCCGCTAAAGCCAATACGTCCGCCTTTGATTAGACGGCTAAAAGCATCGGCAGTCTGTTGCTGTGCTTCCTCAATATCTGCAAGAACAGTCATAGGCATTAATGCTCGACAAAGCTCCTTTCCCGGTACGGAGCTTGCTTTATCGGTTAAAAGCTGAATGATTTTTTGATATTCTAAGATTCGTAACGCTTTTTCATTCATATATAAGAAATCCTTTCGAAATACGTGCTTATTGATTGTTCTATCATAACATGAAAATGTGGAAAACTCCACATCTTCCTTTACTTTAAATAATTCTTCGGATATACTAGTTACTGTTCACCAAACAAGAAAATTTATGTGAATAGGATGTGCGGAATTGTTACGAGGTGAGCTGGAAAGGCGGAGTGAATATGAAGGAAAATCAGGATAAAAACGAGCCTTCGCAGGCAAGTGATTTTGAGTTTCTGCAAGAGAAGATAAAGGAAAGACCAATTAATAAGAAAAAGCTGATACAGAGAACGATTATTACGGCGTCGTTAGCTTTGTTATTTGGTTTGATAGCATGTTTGACTTTTTTATTACTTGAACCGGTTTTAAACAACTGGTTATATCCAGAGGAAGACCCTATTGTTGTAACATTTCCACAGGAGAAGGATGAAATGCGACCGGAGGATATGCTTACAGAGGATGCGACAACGCAGGAATCAGGAAGTGAGGAAGTTCAGACTAAAGGTGATTCAAATGAAGCCGATATGCAGAGTACGCTTGAAGAGGAAGATAGTCTGATTACAGGCTATGAGGAGATGTATCAAAGTATAAAGACGCTCTATCAGAAGGTTTCGACCAGTATGGTTACTGTTACAGGTGTAAAGTCTGATGTGGACTGGTTTAACAATCCTTATGAGAGTGAAGGAACGATTGCGGGTGTAGTAATAGCCAATAATAATCGTGAGCTTTTGATTCTTACCAAACGTTCACCATTAAAGGGAGCAGAAAGAATACATGTAACCTTTTTCGATGGAACAGCATCAGAAGGAAGTATCAAAAAGTATGATGTCAATACAGACCTTGCTGTCATTGCGGTAGAATTAAAGTATTTGTCAGCTTCTGTTTTAAAAGATGTTTCTGTTGCGAAGCTTGCAAGTTCAAATGATGCAAAGCTTCAAGGAATTCCCGTAATGGCAGTAGGAAATATTTTTGGGTATAAAGATAGTGTATCCTATGGAATGGTTACGTCTGTGGGAAATGTCATAACGCTACCAGATAATCAGTATAAGATGTTAACAACGGACATTTATGGCAGTAAAAATCCAACAGGAATTCTGGTTAGTATGGATGGAAGTGTTTTAGGCATTTTAGACAATACACACAATAACGAGGACACGGCTAATTTGGTATCTGCAATCGGAATTACGGAGTTAAAAGGTATGATAACCAAGCTTTCAAATGGAGCAGATATTTTGTATGCCGGTTTGTATGTACAAGATATTTCATCGGATGCAAGGATGGAGCTTGGATTGCCAAAGGGAGCATACATTTCCAATATTGATATGAATTCCCCGGCAATGAAAAAAGGGATTCAGAAGGGTGATATTATCATACGTGTAGGTGATAAAGAGATTAATAGTGCGGCGGATTATATGAATGCAATACGGGGATATTCTGTTAGTCAAGAGATTGCAATAACAGTGCTTCGGTCTGCAAAAGAGGCGTATGAAGAAATGGAATTTGTAGTAGAGCTACAGGTTAGGGAATAAAATGTGAAAAATCCATATATGGAAGATTTTTCACATAGAAAATTTGTGTGAGACACAAATATTAGAAAGGAAGGAACAGAATATGAAATATATTAAAGACTATAAAGATGGAGACAGAGTGTTTGATATTTACTTTTGTAAGTTCAAGAGCTCTGCGGTAACAAAGAATGGAAAATCTTATGATAATGTCATTTTACAGGATAAAACAGGTACGATTGATGCAAAAATCTGGGATCCGAATAATCCTGGAATTGCAGACTTTGATGCCTGCGATTACATAGAAGTATACGGTGACGTAACAAGCTTTAACGGTGCTTTGCAGGTAAATGTAAAGCGTGTACGTCTTTGCCAGGAAGGTGAGTACAATGAAGGTGAGTACATGCCGGTCAGCAAGAAAAATATCGATGAAATGTATACGGAGCTGTTAAAGATTATTGGAAGCATTGAAAATACGTATTTAAAGCAGTTATTAGAAGCTTTTTTTGTAAAGGATGCAGAGTTTGCACAGGCTTTTAAGAAGTCATCAGCTGCCAAGACAGTACATCATGGGTTTATTGGTGGTTTATTAGAGCATACACTAAGTGTAACAAAGCTTTGTGATTATTATTGCACTGCTTACCCAATC
Organism: Lachnospiraceae bacterium; assembly: GCA_036310845.1. Classification (GTDB taxonomy): domain Bacteria; phylum Bacillota; class Clostridia; order Lachnospirales; family Lachnospiraceae; genus COE1. The sequence continues at coordinate 32,381 of JAXJRB010000215.1, forward strand.
TTAAAAAGGGATCTGCTTTTAACAGCAGCAATCTGCCATGATATGGGAAAGATTAGAGAAATTAGTGCATTCCCAATCAATGATTATACAGAGGAGGGACAGTTTCTGGGGCATATCGTAATGGGCTCAGAGATGCTTAGTGAAAAGATGAAAGAGATTCCGGGATTCCCATCAATGCTTGCGATGGAGCTTAAGCATTGTATTCTTTCACACCATGGTGAATTAGAATATGGTTCTCCGAAAAAACCCGCTATTATTGAAGCAGTAGCTTTAACTTTTGCTGATAATACGGATGCAAAGCTGGAAACCTTTACAGAACTATTAGAGTCTACACAGGAAACAGGCTGGCTTGGCTTTAACCGTTTCTTTGAATCTAATTTAAGAGGTTCTGTTGTTTAGAGATTATAATTTTAGAAAGGGCATGGTTATTTACATGGCAGATTATGCAAAAAACGATATGATTACGGTAACAATTGAAGATATGGGAACGGATGGCGAAGGAATCGGCAAGCTGGACGGTTTTACCTTTTTCATAAAGGATGCCGTAATTGGCGATGTCGTAGAGGCAAAGGTCATGAAAGCAAAGAAGAACTATGCTTACGCAAGACTGATGCGTGTAATTACACCATCCAAAGAGCGTGTAGAGCCGGTGTGTGCCTATCACAAGCAGTGTGGTGGTTGTCAGATACAGGCACTTGATTATAAGGCACAGCTTGCATTTAAGGAAAATAAGGTCAGAAATCATTTGTTACGTATTGGTGGTTTTTCTGCTGAATTATTGGATAACGTTATGGAGCCAATTGTAGGAATGGAGAAACCATATCACTATCGTAATAAGGCACAGTTTCCAGTCGGAACAGATAAAGAAGGTAATTTGATTACCGGTTTTTATGCAGGAAGAACCCATGACATTATTGCCAATACGGATTGTGCTCTTGGTGTAGCCGAGAATCAGCAGATATTAGAGACAGTTTTAGACTATATGCGTTCAAATAAAGTTAGTGCGTATGATGAAAAGACAGGTCAGGGGTTGGTACGTCACATTTTGATAAGAAAAGGCTTTACAAGCGGGGAGATTATGGTATGTCTGATTGTGAATGGAAATACTTTGCCAGCGGAAGATAGATTAGTAGAGATACTTAAAAGTATGGAAGGTGTTACCAGCATCTATATCAATACCAATACTGAAAATACAAATGTTATTATGGGAAGAAAGAATCGCGTACTCTGGGGTGAGAGCACTATTTCTGATGTGATTCACCCACGAACTATAGAAGAAATAGAATCCGGTAAGGATGCTCTTGCTGATCAGGATAGAGAGGGAATTACCTTTGCGATTTCGCCACTGTCCTTTTATCAGGTAAATCCTGTTCAGACGGAAAAGCTTTACAGCCTTGCGTTAGAATATGCAGGATTAACAGGGGAAGAAACGGTTTGGGATTTGTATTGTGGTATTGGAACCATCAGTCTTTTCATGGCACAATGTGCAAAGCAGGTCTATGGTGTGGAAATTGTAGAGCAGGCAATCCTTGATGCGAGAGAAAATGCAAAGCGTAATCATATTGAGAATGCTTCCTTCTATGTTGGAAAGGCAGAGGAAGTGCTTCCACACCTTTATGAAACAGAGCATATCTTTGCGGATGTCATCTGCGTAGACCCACCACGAAAGGGCTGTGATGAAGCTTGTCTGGAGACTATCGTCAAAATGGCTCCAAAGCGTATCGTTTATGTAAGCTGTGACAGTGCGACACTGGCAAGAGACTTGAAATACTTGTGTGCAAATGGATATGAGCTGAAGAAGGTACGACCTGTGGATCAGTTCGGACACACGGTGCATGTGGAGAGCGTCTGTTTGTTAAGTAAAGTACAGAATTAGAAAAAGAAGATTTTAATAAAGACTTTTATAAATATATAGGAAAGAGTTTTCCGAAAGAAAAGAGATTCTAGTATGTGCTGATTGTGGAGAAGAATTCTATTGCGAGGAATTAGATAATGCAACATTAGTCAATGCATATAATGAGTACCGTAGAAAGCATAAACTTTTATTGCCGGAAGAAATTAAAAAAATTAGAGAACAGTATGGTCTTAGCCAGAGAAGTTTTGCAAAAATGCTCAACTGGGGTGATAAGAAGTAAACCAGAGTTGTAAAATATGCATAAAACAAAATGCGTTTTTGGCTTGATACTAGATGCTAAATTGTGCAATTTGTAGAATGTAAAAAGCATATATAAAAAAATATTGACTATTATGACATGATACGGTAAATTAATCTCACAGAAACAAAATATGTTAGGGAAATTTATTGGGGTGTTACCATTAGGGCATGACCAACTTTTTACACAATTATAAGTTCTATAATTGAATTTATAGTGTATAAAAGTTGGTTTTTTTGCATCTTAGGAGAACGGTGACATAACTCCGTAAAAGAAAGGAGGAAATCATGAAAGTAATCAAAGTCATTAATAACAATAATGTTTGTGTATTAGATGAAAGTGGGCGAGAACAGATTGTTTCAGGGAAAGGGATTGGCTTTGGTAAGAAATGCGGAGAAGAAATAGACAACTCACAAATCCAGAAGACATATTTAATCACAAATTCTGAGCTTCAGAAAAAAATGATTACGATGCTTCAGGAAATACCAATAGATTATATGAACTTTGCAAATGATATGGTGGAATATATCAAGAAGGAATATGAATCAGAACTCAATGAATCCTTACTTGTTGCTTTGAGTGACCATATCGCATTTGCCATTGAGAGAAAGAAAAAAGGAATCTGTTTCCTATGAACGATTTGTATCGCATTTAAAATATCTGGCACAAAGACTTTTTCAGAACAAGCCATTGCCTGAGAAATTAAGCGATGATGCAGTGTTTGTTTCGATGATTAAGAAAACGTGCAAGAAACATTATAAATGTGCGATATGCATACAGGAATACATATTAAAAACATATCAGAAGGATATTAATGAGGATGAGTTGATTACCTTGGCAATTCATTTGAAAAAGGTAATGACAGAAGTGGAAAGGTATGGTTGTTGAGATGAAAGATAAAATATTTGGCGTATTACAAAGAGTTGGGCGTTCCTTTATGTTGCCGATAGCACTTTTGCCGGTAGCGGGATTATTATTAGGAATAGGAAGTTCCTTTACGAATGCAACAACATTAGAAACATATGGGTTAACAAATATTATTACCGAGGGTGGTATTCTATATACTATTCTGGATATTATGAGTAAAACAGGAAGTGTTGTTTTTGATAATTTAGCTTTGCTGTTTGCGATGGGGGTTGCCATAGGAATGGCAAAAAAGGAGAAAGAGGTTGCAGCTCTTTCCGGTGCGATTGGCTATCTGATTATGAATACTGCTATCAGTGCATTGATTACTGCAAATGGCGGTGTGGATGCAATGGCGGCAAACTCAACGACTACATCATTAGGAATAACGACACTTCAGATGGGCGTTTTTGGTGGTATTCTAGTAGGTCTTGGAGTGGCAGCATTACATAATCGTTTTTATAAGATTCAGTTACCACAGGTATTAGCATTTTTCGGAGGAACAAGATTCGTTCCGATCGTTACCAGTATTGTTTATCTTATGGTAGGTATGGCAATGTTTTATGTTTGGCCTGTAGTACAAGGTGGAATTGCACAGTTGAGTAACCTTGTGCTTCAGTCAGGTTATGCAGGAACATGGATTTACGGAATCATAGAAAGAGCGTTGATTCCATTTGGATTACATCATGTATTCTATATGCCTTTCTGGCAGACAGAGCTTGGTGGAGCTATGATCATTGATGGAAATACGATACAGGGTGCACAGAACATCTTTTTTGCAGAGTTGGCATCTAAGTCAACACAGCAGTTTTCTGTATCAGCGACTAGATTTATGGCAGGAAAGTTCCCATTTATGATTTTTGGTCTCCCAGCAGCAGCTTTTGCTATGTATAAAGCAGCAAAGCCAGAAAAGAAAAAGTTAGTAGGCGGTTTGTTACTTTCCGCAGCATTGACATCTATGTTAACCGGTATTACAGAGCCATTGGAATTCACCTTCTTATTCGTAGCACCAGTAATGTATGCGGTACATTGTGTACTTGCAGGACTTTCTTATATGTTAATGCATATCTTTGGTGTTGGCGTAGGAATGACATTTTCAGGTGGTATCATCGATCTTACCTTGTTCGGTGTTCTTCAGGGAAATGAGAAAACAAACTGGATTTGGGTAGTTATCATTGGATTAGTTTATGCAGTTGCTTATTATTTTATCTTCTATACTATGATTGTAAAGCTTGATTATAAGACACCGGGAAGAGAAAATGAGGGCGAAGAAACAAAGCTTTATACAAGAAAAGATATGAATGATAGAAAAAAAGCAACAGAAAAAGATAGTGATGCTGATACAGTAAGTGCATTAATCGTAAAAGGTCTTGGTGGAAAAAATAATCTTGTTGATGTAGATTGTTGTGCAACACGATTAAGAGTAACGGTAGAGAAACCGGAACTTGTGCAAGATTCTTTATTAAAACAAAGTGGTGCCTCAGGGGTGATTCATAAAGGTGAAGGTGTACAGATTATCTATGGACCACACGTAGCAGTAATCAAATCCAAGCTGGAAGATTATCTGGAGATGGATGTTGAAGAGATACAAGAAGAGACGCTTGTTAAAAATAGCGATGCTAAGGAAGCAAAAAACAAGAAACATAAAGATGCACAGATTATCGAGTTATATTCCTATATGAAGGGAAAGGTAGTTCCTCTAGAGGAAGTAGAGGATGAAGCTTTTTCGTCCAAAATTCTTGGAGACGGAGTTGCAATGGAACCAGCTGAAGGAAAAATCTATGCTCCTTGTGATGGTAAGATTGAAATGGTATTCGAAACCAGACATGCGGTTAATATGATTTCCAAGGAAGGCTGTGAGATATTACTTCACGTTGGAATTGATACCGTAAAGCTTGCAGGAGAGTATTTCGAAGTTCATGTGGAAAAAGGTCAGGAAGTAAAAAGGGGAGATCTGCTGATTTCCTTTGATATAGAAGGTATTAGTGGAGCAGGATACAAGGTAACAACTCCTATGCTAATCTGTAATTCTGATGATTACAAGACAGTAGAAACCATGGAAACAGGAGAAATGGCAGTAGGAGAAAGACTCTTAAGGGTTGAATGATTAAAATAGAAAATGAAAGGAAGATAAGATTATGGTAAAATTTGAGTACACAATTAAGGATGAGTTAGGAATTCATGCAAGACCAGCAGGAATGCTTGCTAAGGCAGCGAAGGCACTTGATAGTGAGATTACCATTACTAAGGATGGTAATAGTGTAGGAGCAACAAAGCTGATGGCGCTTATGGGATTAGCTGTAAAATGTGGAGAAACCATCACCGTAACGATAGAAGGTGGCGATGAAAACGCATCAGAAGCAGCAATGAGAACATTTCTTGAAGAGAATTTATAGGTAAGAAAGTGGTGTGAAGATGGTAAAGTATCAGGGAAAAGGCGTATATGGTGCAATTGCAATAGGAAAAGCATTGAAATGGAAGCGCGAGGATGTTCAAGTAAAGCGCGAGAAAATTGAAGATGTAGCACAAGAGCTGGAACGTCTCAGAAATGCAATCAATAAGGCAATGGAGCAGTTAGAAAATATCTATGAAAAGGCATTGGAAGAAGTAGGAGAAGCCAATGCGCAGATTTTCGAAATACATAGAATGATGTTAGAGGATGATGACTATAACGATGCCATTGTAGAAATGATACAGGGACAGAATGTAAACGCAGAATATGCAGTTGCGGTTACAGCAGATAACTTTGCAGAGATGTTTTCCGCAATCGATGACAGCTATATGCAGGCTAGAGCGGCCGATGTACGTGACATATCCAACAGACTGATATTATGCCTAAAGGAAACAGGAGAAAAAAGTCTGATTGCAGACGAGAAAGTGATTATCTGTGCAGATGATTTGGCGCCTAGTGAAACAGTAACCTTAGAAAAGGATAAGGTGCTGGCATTTGTTACCGCGTATGGTTCCAGTAATTCTCATACCGCTATTCTTGCAAGAAATATGAATATTCCGGCAATCATTGGCGTTGGCGAGGAATTTCTAAATGCGATTGAAGATGGAGAATTAGCGATAGCAAATGGCTTCACTGGTGAATTCATCCTTCATCCTAACGAGGAATTATTAGAAGAGGCAAAAGCGAAACAAAGAGAAGAAGAAGAGAAAAAGGAACTGTTAGAGAAGTTAAAGGGAAAAGAGAATGTCACACTGGATGGAACAAAGATAAATATCTATGCAAACATTGGTAGTGTGGAAGACGTTGGCGCAGTATTGGTAAATGATGCAGGCGGAATCGGACTGTTTCGAAGTGAATTCTTATACCTTGGAAGAGAAGATTATCCATCCGAAGAGGAGCAGTTCAAAGCATATAAGCGTGTATTGGAAAGTATGGCGTCTAAGAAAGTGATTATCAGAACCTTGGATATTGGAGCAGATAAACAGGCTGATTATTTCAATCTGGATAAAGAAGAGAATCCGGCGCTTGGACTCAGAGCAATTCGTCTTTGCCTGACAAGACCTGACATGTTTAAAACACAGCTTAGGGCACTTTATAGAGCTTCTGTATATGGAAAGCTTGGCATTATGTTCCCTATGATTACAAGTACAGAGGAATTAGAGCAAATCTTTGCCCTTTGTGAAGAGGTAAAGACAGAGCTTACAGCGGATGGATTGAAATATTCTGATACAATAGAGCTTGGAATTATGATTGAAACACCGGCGGCGGCAGTGATTAGTGATAAGCTTGCACCGATGGTCGATTTCTTCAGTGTCGGTACCAATGACCTCACACAGTATACCTTAGCTTGTGACAGACAAAATCCAAAAGTGGATCCATTCTGTGATATTCATCACGAAGCAATCTTGCGTTTGATAGAAATGGCAGCGCAGAATGCACACAAAAATGGTGCATGGATAGGTATTTGCGGAGAGTTAGCTGCTGATACCAGACTTACAGAAAGATTCCTTCGCATGGGAATTGATGAATTATCGGTATCACCATCTTTTGTATTAAAGGTAAGAGATGTCGTGCGAAAACTGGACTTACATAACGCATAAAAGAAAAAAGGTTAAAGAAAATCGAGGTTTTCTTTAACCTTTTTTATCGTTTTGAAGAATAACCTTTCATCCTATTAGGAATAATAATCAAAAAAGGAAAGGTATGGCTATTAATATGGAAAATAAAGATACCGTAAGATTATTAAAGGAATGTGATGCAGGAACTAAAATGGGAATATCTTCCATTGATGAGGTGCTTGAAAGAGTAGTAGACGAGAAATTAAAGTCATTATTACAGGAAAGCAAGGCGCATCATAAAGAATTAGAAAACGAAATAAATACTATGCTTGACGAAATGGGTAAAGAGGAAAAAGAGCCTAGTGCTATGGCAAAAGGCATGTCGTGGATGAAAACCAACATGAAGATGTATATGGATAACAGTGATGCTACCGTAGCTGATCTTATTACAGATGGATGTGACATGGGTGTCAAGTCTTTGTATCGATATCTGAATCAGTATCAGGCTGCGGATGAAAAATCAAAAGAAATTTGTCATAAGTTGATTGCCATTGAGGAGCTGTTAAGAAAGGATTTGCGTCCATATTTATAGAGAAAGGACGGTTTTCAGTGAGATTACGTGGTTAAGAAACAGCAAAGCAATAGGAATATTTATGGACATAGAAGCATACCTTTGATAAAATGGCAACAATTTTGTTGAGAGATTGTGGAGGTATGAAGGATGAAATTTCTAATAAAAATATTACAGGGCTCTCTGATTGGATTAGGTGCTGTGCTGCCAGGTATTTCAGGTGGTGTGCTGTGTGTGATATTTGGTATTTATAAGACGATTATGGAGCTTTTAGCGGATCCATTTAAGAACTTTAAGACACATGTACCCAAGCTGATTCCAGTTATGATTGGTGGTGCAATTGGTTTTTTAGGAATTGCAAATATATTGTCTGTTTTATTGGAAAAGTATCCGGTGCCGTCCGTGTGTCTGTTTGTTGGCTTAATCACAGGTATGCTGCCATCACTATTTAGAGAGGCTGGCGAGCAAGGAAAAAACAAGAATTCTTACGTGTCTATGTATGTGGCCATGGGAATAACGTTTATCTTGTTAGTAAGCTTAAAAATCTTTTCCGTGGAGATTACACCTAATTTTGCATGGTATGTATTTTGTGGTTTCTGTCTGGCACTAAGTATCATTGCACCGGGAATGAGCTTTTCAACATTGCTTATGCCGCTAGGGCTTTATGAGCCTTTTGTTGCTGGAATTGGACATTTGGATTTTAGCATTTTGATACCAGGTGGAATAGGCGGTTTGGCGACAGTTATTCTCTTATCCAGAGCGATTAATTCATTGTTTGAAAAGCATTATTCTGTGGCTTTTCATGCGATTATTGGTATAGTCATTGCAGCTACGATTATGATTATTCCATTTTCAAGCTTTGTAGTATCATTGGGAAGCTTTGCTGTAAATATCATCTGTCTTGTGGTAGGTGTTGTGGCGGCATTAGGATTAGATAAGTTTAATCAGAAATTTGAAGTGTAAGCATGATATATTGATTTTATGAATGGTATTTTAAGACTCACTAGGCGAAAGTTTGGTGAGTTTTTTTGGTGTACATATAAGTGTATGCTTTTTATTTCCCTTATTTTGGGTTATGATAAAGATAGAAATAATGTGGTAAAGGGGTGGTGCTATGTTTATTACAAAATTTTCGATATGGACGCTAGAGAATGTCATTCTTAGAATTATTGTATCGGTGGTGCTTGGTGCTGTAATAGGCATTGACCGAGGAGCGAAAAGACGAGGTGGTGGAGCAAGGACTACCACAACGGTTTGCATTGGCGCAACGTTGGTAATGTTGATGGAACAGTATCTGATGCAGTGTTTCCCGGGGATGGCAGATATAACAAGAATGGCAGCACAGGTTGTTAGTGGTGTGGGCTTTTTAGGAGCAGGAACGATTCTGGTAGCAGGACGACAGATTAAAGGATTAACATCGGCAGCAGGTATTTGGTTTTCTGCATGTGTAGGACTTGCAGTTGGAATTGGTTTTTTGGATGGAGCCGTTTTGGTTACGATAGTTTTGCTAGTTGCATTACATGCGATTCCGGGAATTGAGAGGAGGATTTACGCTCATTCACGTTATATGGCGTTGCACATGGAGGTAGAGGATGCGAAGCTGATTACCTTCTTATTTCACAAGTTTAAAGAGGATGGCTGTGTGATAGATACCTTTGATGCCAATAAGCCTAAGGCAAAACGTTTGCCAACGGTAATTGAGGTTGTAATACACATTCCGAAAAAGAGAAATAAGGATGAGTATCTGATGGAGCTTCGTGATATCCCAGGTGTTTTATGGGTAGATGATATGTAGTTAATTCTTATAAAATATACTATCCACAATTTGGTGAAAAAGTGTTATAATAATAGAATTGTCGTAATTATGAAGGTACGGAATTATTATAAATTATCAAAAATATGACGCACAGGGGATTTATTAGGAAGGTAGGTATGACATGAAGAAGAAAAAGGGTGGTAAAGAGGTAGCATTTAGACCACAGACTATCATTGAGGCAAGGTATGACCTTGATCGAAGACAAAATGATATCCTTGATATTCTTCTTGGAATTGTTGGTGAAGGCGATGATACAGAAGAAAATACAAGATATGAGATTCACATTGCAGATGTAAAGCATTTATATAATCTGCAGGATGAGTCAAATGCGTATTCTTATTTACAGAAAGCGGTTAAGAAGTTTGAGGGAGCCGGCTTTCGTTTAAAAGAGGACGAGGGTACAGATATTTATTATCCGTGGTTTAGTAAGATTAAATATCAGAAGAAACGTGGAGATGAAGGAAGAAGTAAGATTGTTCTTGATTTACATCCTGAGGTAAAGCAGATGATTATGTCTGCGAAGCAGGGAGCTTTTTACCGCATTGAGTATCCGCTGAATCTTTCCAAGAAATATTCAAAAAGATTATATTATTTATTAAAAGATAAGGAAAACTTCAATGGTGGAACCTTTATTATTTCTTTTTCGGAGCTTCGTAAGATGATGAAGGTGCCGGAGTCCTATGCGAATGGAAATGTAAAGCGTGAGATTTTGGATAAACCATACGAAGAAATTAATGGAAATACGGATATTTCGTTTGAATACGACTTGATCTATGAGAAGCTTCCAAGTGGTCAGAATAGTTTGGGAGCAGTACAGTTTCATGTGAAGAAAGTAAGAACAAACAGAACGATTGTAGAATATGAAACCATTGAAAAGAATGGAGAATCTGTAATAGCAACAGAGGAAGAGCAGGAGGTTATTGATGTATTTGACTGTTCTATCAAAGAGGCAAAGGATATTCTGAGAACGGCAAATGCAAATAATCGTACCAAAGAACAGCTTTTTGAGATATTGAACTATACGAAGAAAAAGCAGGTTGATAATAAGGTTGGGTATGTTCTTACCATCTTGAAAAATGGCTACAACGAACCGACAAAGCTCAGTGGAAAATCAACGAATAGTTGGAATAATAAGGATTTGGATACGACCTATTCTCAGATGGATTTTGAAGCGTTTGAGAAACAGATTTTATCTAATTAGCAGAGGAATGAATACTGGATATGGAACGAATCAGAGTAGAAGGAATTGTGAGCTCGTATGGGAAAAAGCAGGTATTAAAGCAAGTATCCTTTGGAGCAGAAGCTGGGACATGTACAGCACTTGTAGGAGTAAATGGTTGTGGGAAATCAACACTTCTTAAGATTCTTGCAGGTTTGCGGAATCCACGCCAGGGGAGTATCTCTTTTGAGGGCATCGAGCTGACAGGGAGAGAACGGAAAAAGCAGTTCTTATCTTATGTGGGTTATGTTCCACAGGAAAGTAATTTAGTTCCGGAGCTTACGGTAAAGGATAATTTGTTATTATGGCATCAAGATAAAACAGCATTAGAGCATACGTTACAGAATGGTTTTTTACATATTTTAGGTTTGCAGGATATGCTTTTGTTGAGAGCAGGAAATCTGTCAGGAGGCATGAAAAAGCGAGTGAGCATAGGGTGTGCAGTGGCAGGTAATCCACCGATTTTATTATTGGATGAGCCAAATGCAGCGTTGGATTTACCGGGAAAGGCGGACATTCGGAGTTATTTGTCCTTTTATAAGGAGCATGGTGGTACGATTATCATGGCGACTCATGATGAGACAGATTTAGAGCTTTGCGAGCAGGTGTTATGTTTGCGGGACGGCGCATGTTATCCGATAGAAAAGACACTTCGCGGGCAAGCTTTGCTTAAGGAGATGCGATTTCATGATGCAAAGGATAAGGACTTGGTTTCAAGCAGAATATAAAAGAGCATGGGATATGCTACCAGCGATTATGGTTAAGAGTATTATCATTACCTTCGTGATGGGAGTGTTGTTTCATGGTATTACATATTGGTTAGAGGCGGGACAGGAAGAAGATTCTAGGCTCAAGATAGGCTATGTGGCAGAAGAAGATATGCTGACAAAGCTGTTAGTATCTTATGTGTCAGGTATGGACTCGGTGAATGAGTTGTGTCGTTTTGTCTCGGTTACCGAGGAAGAAGGAAGAGAAGAGTTGCAGGAAGGGGAACTGGCAGCTCTTCTTATTTTGCCGGAAAATGTAATAGATGAGATTTTGACAGGCAGTAATGCACCTGCGACCTTACTATTGCCGAAGCAAAACTCTGCATTAGGCATTGTTTTTGAAGAACTGGCAGATGCAGGAATTCGAATGTTGTCGTTTGCTCAGGGTGAGATTTATACCGTTTATGAACTGGCAAACATACTTGAACTGAATGAGGAACAGTTTCAGTCTGCCTGTGATGTTATCAACGCGTATAATATAGAGCTTTTTATGAAGCGAGAGTCATGGTTTCATACACAAAAGGTTTCTGTGACGGGAAATGAGGAGACAGCTGTTTATTATGGAAGTGTTTTTGCTGCATTTTGGTTACTTTTAGGTGGAGTGCTTTTTGGGAGTTATATCAAGCATGGTGAGCAGGAACAGCTTTTGGTGTGGAAGCGATTAGGAGTTTCTCCTATGATACAGGTAGCAGGAAGAGTGCTGGTTACGGCAATGCTTTTGGTAATGATGCTTTTCCCATTAAGTGGACTATGGATATTGCCGTGGTTTAGGGAAAAGCTGATTCCTGTTTTTACATGGCAGAGTTTACTTGTTATTTTATTATCAGCAATATGCATAGCAGCGTATGATATGCTTTTATATCAGTTGAGTGAGGAGCATCGTACCGCGATTGTGGCAGTAGGGATTTTTGCGGTTTTACAAGGGTATCTATCAGGGTATTTGGTGCCGAAGGTACTTCTACCACAAGTGGTTCAAGAGCTGGCAGTTTTTCTTCCGACAAGCTATATACGGCAAGCGTTTTCTATGTTTTTTAGTGGTGATACACAATATACGGGAAGGATATGTATAGCACTTTTATTTTTTACCATGCTGTTCTTTTTAATAGATGTTGCAATTATGTCTTATAAAACAGGAACGGCTGCAGAGGGCAATGCATATTATGGTATGCGAAAAAAAGAACAGAAGATTCGTATCAGAGGAAATGTCTTTTCTATTTTCATAAAAAGAATGCTTCATCGAAAGAGCTTTTGGTGTAGCCTAATACTTATAGTAGTGTTATCCATAGGACTTGTTGGCTTGGAGAGAGAGTCGGAAACGTCAATAATTGCGGCTTTTTATGATGAAAGCGGTGAATGGGAAGAAGTGTTGAGTGCTTATGATGGGTATATACAATTTGTAGCTTGTGAGAATGAAGCTGAGGTAAGAGAAAGAGTGCTTTATAATGAAGTGGAATGCGGTTATTGTATTCCGGCGGATTTCCGGGATAGATTACAAAATGGTGAGAGCAAAAAGAGTATAGCTTTTTATAGGGATTCAGATGCATTCTTGGCAGATACCGTGAATGAGGTTTTGTTTGGACAGCTGTTTGTTCAACTCTCCAGAGATTGGTTTGTGACTTATTTGGGCGATATGGAGGAACTTATTCCTGCATTGGAGCATAAGCTTACAGATGGAAGTACCTTTGAGATAAAGAAGGAATATTGGAACACAAAGCAACAGGATAACACATCTAAGAAGGAAAAAAGGATAACCTATCCGATTTGGGGAGTAATAGTAGTAGCGATTATATTATGCGGACTAAGTGGCGTGTGGGAAGCCATAGAGGATTACAGAAAATATCATTTTTTCAAGAGAAGTGCACCTGTAATGGTAGTATTGAGTACGCTACTTCCGATTGTCTGTGGTGTAATTGTATTTTTTTTAATGCTTCCCTTCAATTCCTATTGACTTTGTAGGAATTGAGTGATATAAAGATATTAACAAAAGAGAAAAAGTTTGGGAGGCAAACCCTCTGCTCCTGCAAGGACGCAACTCAGCTGGCGCAGAGTGGCATTTTGCTTTGTAAAACAAGGAGGCTTACATGACGATATCAACGAAGGGACGCTATGCGTTAAGAATTATGATGGACTTGGGAAGTCATATGGGTGAGACGATAAAGCTCAAAGATATTGCAACCAGGCAAGAGCTTTCTGAAAAGTATATGGAGCAGATTATTGCTGTTTTAAATAAGGCTGGTTATGTAAGAAGTACCAGAGGTGCACAGGGTGGATATCAGTTGGTCAGAAATCCTGAGGCGTATACAGTAGGGATGATACTAAGACTGATAGAAGGTTCATTGGCACCGGTAGAGTGTCTTGCAGATAGTGCACTTCCTTGCGACAGGCATGGAAAATGCGCAACGGTTGAGCTATATAAACGGATCTATGATGCGGTAAATCAGGTAGTAGACAATACGTCCTTACAGGATTTGCTTGATATAGAGACCCAAAAAGCAGCAAGTGATTTTGTTATCTAGCAGTGTAAAGAAAAAAAGCGGAATCGATGAGATTCCGTTTTCAAAAGAAACAATTCATACTTTTTTGATATGAAATGTGGGATAAAGGAGGAATGAATATGATATACCTTGACAATGCGGCAACGACAAAGGTGTCAGAAGAGGTTTATGAGGCGATAAGGCCATACTTTTGTGAGCTATATGCCAATCCATCTGCAATTTACCAATTTGCAGGTAGGAGCATGAAGGGAGTTAATGAAGCAAGAGAACAAGTAGCTTCCCTAATTGGTGCAAAGTCAAACGAGATTTATTTTACCGCCGGCGGAAGTGAAGCGGATAATTGGGCAATAAAAGCAGTAGCGGAAGCAAGCGGCAAGAAAGGAAAGCACATTATTACATCAACGATAGAGCATCATGCGGTATTGCATACTTGTCAATACTTAGAAAAGCAAGGATACGAAGTAACTTATGTGGGTGTTGATGAAAACGGTACGATAAAGCTGGATGAATTGAAGGCGGCTATTCGTCCGGATACCATTTTAATATCGGTTATGGCGGCAAACAATGAAATAGGAACCATCGAGCCACTAAAAGAAATAGGAGCCATTGCAAAAGAGCATCAGATTTTGTTCCATACGGATGCGGTACAGGCATATGGTCATATTCCGCTGAATGTAGATGAATGTTCCATTGATTTGCTAAGTGCAAGTGGTCATAAATTACATGCCCCAAAAGGAGTAGGCTTTCTTTATATTAGAAATGGTGTGAAAATTGGTTCTTTCATGCAGGGAGGGGCGCAAGAACGTTCCAGAAGAGCAGGAACATTGAATACAGCAGGAATTGTTGGAATGGGAGTGGCAGCCAAAAGAGCAGGAGAAGAGCTAAGGGAGAATATGAAGAAGCAGATAGAGCTTCGTGATTATCTGATAGAGCGTGTGCTTACAGAGATTCCATATAGTCGTTTAAATGGAGAGCGTGTCAACAGACTTCCGGGAAATGCCAATTTCTGTTTTCGATTTATAGAAGGAGAATCCTTGTTGATTCTACTAGACCAAAAAGGAATTTGTGCGTCTTCGGGTTCGGCATGTACCTCTGGTTCGTTAGATCCATCTCATGTGTTGTTAGCAATTGGATTACCACATGAAATAGCACATGGTTCTTTGCGTCTGACTTTATCAGAGGAGACGACAAGAGAGGAGCTGGATTATACGGTGGATGAACTGAAAAAGATTGTAGAGCGTTTACGTTCCATGTCGCCGTTATACGAGGATTTTGTAAAAGGAGGAGAACAATGTATAGTGAAAAAGTAATGGATCATTTTAACAATCCAAGGAATATGGGAGAATTGGAGAATCCAAGCGGTGTAGGAACGGTTGGAAATGCAAAGTGTGGGGATATTATGCGCATGTATCTGGATATTGATGATACCGGTGTTATACAGGATGTGAAGTTTAAGACCTTTGGCTGTGGCGCAGCAGTCGCAACCAGTAGTATGGCGACAGAGCTGGTAAAGGGTAAAAAGATTCAGGAGGCTCTTGAGGTTACGAATAAGACGGTTATGGAGGCATTGGATGGTCTTCCACCTGTAAAGGTGCATTGTTCCTTGTTAGCAGAAGAAGCGATTCATGCGGCTTTATGGGATTATGCAGAGCGCAATCATATTGTGATAGAAGGACTTAAAAAACCGGTAGAGGATATAGAGGCGTTAGAGCATTAGAAGCTACTAGACAAAGAGAAAACAAAAGAGTTATGATAAGAATAACATAAAAGATGGAAAAAGAGGATGGTAAATATTATGGCAAAAATTTATAAGAGCGCAGCGGAATTTATCGGAAAAACGCCATTAGTTGAGGTTATGAATGTAGAAAAAGAACATGATGTAAAAGCAAGACTATTGGTAAAGGTAGAATATCAGAATCCTGCAGGAAGTGTGAAGGACAGAGCGGCCTTATATATGATTCAGGATGCAGAGAAAAAGGGTATATTAAAGGAAGGTTCTGTTATTATTGAGCCTACATCAGGAAATACAGGAATTGGTCTTGCAGCATTGGCGGCAACAAAGGGGTATCGCGTTATCTTGACTATGCCAGAGACCATGAGTGTAGAGAGAAGGAATATTTTAAAAGCGTATGGTGCAGAAATTGTGTTAACTTCTGGTAGTGAGGGTATGAAGGGAGCGATTGATAAGGCGGAGGAGCTTGCAAAAGAAATCGAAGGTTCTTTTATCCCAGGACAGTTTGATAATCCGGCAAATGCCAAGGCTCATTATGAAACAACAGGACCAGAGATTTGGGAAGATACGGATGGCGAAGTAGATATTTTTGTTGCAGGAGTTGGAACGGGTGGAACCATTACTGGAACAGGAAAGTATTTAAAGGAGCAGAATCCTGATATTAAGGTTGTGGCTGTAGAACCTGCAGATTCCCCTGTGCTATCAGAGGGGAGAGCAGGAGCCCATAAGATTCAAGGAATTGGAGCTAATTTTGTACCAAGTCTGTTAGATACTTCTATTTATGATGAAATCATTTTGGTAGAAGCAGAGGATGCGTTTGTAGCATCCAAGGAATTAACAAGAAGAGAGGGGATTTTAACGGGAATTTCTTCTGGTGCTGCATTATATGCAGGTTTAGAGCTTGCAAAAAGACCAGAAAATGAAGGAAAGACCATCGTTGTATTGCTACCAGACAGTGGTGACAGATATTATTCCACACCATTATTTACAGAAGCATAATAGGATAACAAATGGCAAACGTCAGCTTTAGAGCTGACGTTTTTTTTCTAGGTCATGAATTTGATATTTTTTATATGGATATGATTTTTTGTAAAAAGAAAATAGAGTATTATGATGTAAAAATGTTGTAACTATTCATGACAGATTAAAGCACGAATCAAAAGAACAGAGTAGAAGGGTTCTTTGAAAGCGGAGTCAGAATGATGCTTATCGGTCAGGTATTCTCTATTATGAGTCATACAGCGATGCAGGAGCAGCAAGCTGGTATATGCTTACTATGGTAACAGAGGTATTTGGTGTGCGTGGTAAGCTGGGAAAACTCACAATTTATCCAAAGCTTATGAAACAGCAGTTTGATAAGACAGGAAAAGCCTCTATTCGATTCATTTTTGCTGATAAAGAATTTGAAGTTATTTATCAAAATCCTAAGGGATTGGAGTATGGCGAATATGCTATAAAAAAGCGGTTTGTGATAATGATATGACACTGGTGACAGTTGGAGAAGCAGTTTTATTAGAGAGAGCAGAATTCAGGGGATGGGTGAAGGCGTTCATACAATTGCGATTGAATTAGATATAGCATAATAATGTGAAAGGAGCACATTATGATACAACATAAATTAGATATAGAAGCAGACACTTGGCACAAATGATGGAATGCTTGCGTTAGAGGAGATCATGACGGAAGAAGACGAAGCTATAGAACAAGCAATGAAAAATAGAAGCGAAGAAGAGTCAACAACTGGGGAGAAAATGAAAGAGTAATGTAATTATGAAGGTACTGAATAATTACAAAATTGTTTACAAAAAGGCATTAAGTTAGAAGATTGTAACTTAATGCCATAAGTATAAATAGGTTAAATTTATTCTATTTCGCTATATTCAATTTAGTAATTGCAGGTAGCAAATTAGCTTTACGCATTGCTGGTCGTAGAGTCATATATACAATTACTGATACAAATGCAGAAAGGATAGCATTAATTGACGTAGCCGTTACGTTCCAAGCAAGAGTTAATTCAGCAGCAGGCTTTCCTAAAATACATAGCTTATAGTAATAGCCAACAAGAGGATCAAAAACGACATTAAATAATAGTCCGCTAACAGTGGCCAGTATAGTCCACTTTAATACATGGCTGGTATCATTTGATGTAGAAATTTTTCCGCACTTATGAGCGATAAAACCGGTGATATATCCAATACAGAATTTAAGTAAAAAGGTTTTTGGAGCGTAAAGAACATAAACAGGATCAAATAAGTCACCGATTGTCATGCCTATAGCACCACCGATTCCACCATATGCGCCACCAAGAAGTAATCCACCTAGTACACAGATTGCGTTACCAAGATGAATGCTGGTAGCATCACCGCCAGGAAGTGTAATCTTTATTTGTAAAAAAGTAAATACTACATAAGAGAGAGCTGCCATTAGCCCGGATAAAGAAAGCTTGTATATTCTGTTGTTTTGACATTTCATATTATTATTGTTACCTTTCGTAATGTTATAGGCTAGAAGCCTTTGCTGGATATCATTATAATACAAACTGCTTTGTGAAAAATATACATTTCAGCAAAAAAAATAGGGGACAGTTTCAAACACTAAAATAAATTTATTGATTTTGCATACAAAAATCCGTCCTAAATTTGCTTTGCAAATAGATTTTTGCTTAACTAAACTACACTACACTTTCTTATGTACTTAGCAGTAAATGCTAAGTGTTGTGTGAACAATAATACGCTTTATCAAGTGGGTGACATAAAATTTAATATATATATTGATTTTTTGAGGTAAATGAGATTAAATAGAGTATAGAGAGCTTTGTTTAAATGAGGATTACCAAAAGGTAAGGGGCCAAGGAAGGGGAAGTAAAAGAATGAGTAATTTTGAAGGAATGAATAACGTACAGGTAGCAATTATCCCTCAGGGAACGGTAATTAATGGAAATATTGAGATTGCAGGAAAGCTTGAAATGTATGGAACGATTAATGGAGATATTAATTCTAATGATCGTGTGAATATATGTGGAGATGTAAAAGGTAACATTAAAGCAAGAGATATCTACACAAAGGATTCTTTCGTTGAAGGAAATATTCAGTGTGAGGACGGTGCAGTGATTCGCGAGAATACGATTATTCTTGGAGATATTGATGCACAAAGTTTGACCGTAGATGGTGCGATTCAAGGAAAACTTGATATTAAAGGAATGGTAACCATTGGTGAAAAAGCAATTGTAGATAGTGATATCAAGGCAAAATCCATTCAAGTAAATAATGGAGCAGCACTAAATGGTCAATGTTCATTATGTTATGCCGAGATTACACCAAAGAATTTCTTTGCGGATGATAAGACGCCTGTAAAAGAGAACACTAAGAAAAGTGGAAAGAAATAATCAAATACATAAATGAAATAAATAAAACCTGTTGCAAATTGCGACAGGTTTTATTATATAAATTCAAGTTTGCGTGTTAAAGTGAGCCATGCTGGACAGTGGCTAAATTGTTCGTCGGGAGCTTGCTCACGAAAGAGCAACACTCTGACTCCCATTCTACACTTCGCTGAAATAAGCGGTTCTTGTATTTATAACATGTTTTTACTGTTAACCCGACTTATATAGTGAGAATTGCATTTTAGTTGGGGTAAAGAATGCTAAAATCCCGACTGATACTTAAAAACCTGCATTCCAGTAGGGGTAAATGCTACTAATAATCCCGACTGATA